>JAPMTY010000098.1 GCA_026552835.1 Candidatus Methanoperedens sp. | reverse complement strand
GTTGCAGTGAAGGCATTACCATTCTGGTCTTTCGGCGCTGCAGTGAAGCTGGCAGTATTTCCCGCAACAAACGATTCAGTCAACGGTGAAACCGTTATGGCAGTCAATACAGGTGTCGAATAGGTTAAAGTAAAACTGCTCTGGTTGAATGCAACAGATTGATTACTGCTGTTAAAAACAATAGTATGAAGGAAGTAACTCCCTGCAGGCAGCGCTCCTGTTTTTAGAGTAAGGGTGGCAGTGGTAGAGTTTATTGTGGTTCTTGTGGTATTAGACCTTGGAATTATGTCTGTTAAAGCGTTTGCATCTGCAAGAACAATCCCATTTATCCTTGTTGCCTGTGAAAGATTTTGACGACCGCTCCAGGTAATGTTTACATTCCCAATATTGTCGCTATAATCTTCCCTGTTAATAATACTCGTGATATAGGTGTAATTTCCCGAAGGTGCACTTGAAAGACTTACACCTACATTTATGTCTGAGCCTGCAGTCCCGGTTGAAGGCACAGTAATAGTAGAGGTAAATGGCATGACCCTGACAATCGTGAATGTGATAATCTCCTTCGGGTCGGTTCCCTTTGTTACCAGGATAAGATAATTTCCAGCGGGTAGATTTTGACTTATATAAACAGAATCACCACCAGAATTAAGATTTACTTTTGTTTCGTTTATTTTGCTCTGGTCACTTGCCGTGTTTACGAGGTCATCAAGTACTTTGCTTTTATTTGACCATTTGTTCTTAAGGTCATTAAAATCCAGCAGAGCCACGGAAAGATCTGAAAAAAAAGGGACTGTATTGCTGATCTGCGAATAGGTGGATATATTTACACTGGCATTTTTAAAAATTGCTGATGCATCTATATAATAATTTATAGTTGCATTGCCATCCGCACTTGCAATATAAACTTTCTGAGCAGGAATATTTGTTGTTTTCGGGCCAAATCTTGAGCTGGTAATGGTCACAGATTTAGGACCGCTGACAAGGGTGGTATTATCGATCGAAAAAAACAGGTTAACTGTAGGCATTTCAATATTTCCGCCGATCAGTCTTACAAAATTTTCTGAATTCATTACAGTATCGGTGATAGTGTAATTACGAGGCGTTACGTTGGTGTAATTGAAATTTATTCCAGCATTCGCAGGAAGAGCAAAAACTACCAATAAAACCATCACAAATCCCAATATCGCATAATTAGTTATACCTTTTATATTACCCATAATCCTGACTACACTTGAAACATAAAACTATTTATAGTTTATGTAAAAAATATTATTCTATATATAATAATTATACTCATCATCATACATAATTTTCAAATAGAGTGTATATTTTTTCAAAAAATTGATCAAACCGTATTATAATGGATATTTAGCGGTTTTATGATGTCAATTCTCTGAAATGAGTGTTCTTACATATAATTATAACGGTTAAGAATAATAAGAAAGAGTTGATTATATGCCAGATAAAATTGTCCAGTTAACTGATTTAAGCAAGCAATATCATGTAGGAGAGGTGGTTATAAACGCGCTCTGTGGCATTAATCTTGAAGTTGAACAAGGAGATTTTGTAGTTATACAGGGTTCAAGTGGTTCAGGCAAGTCAACGCTGCTTCACATAATAGGCTGCGTGGATACGCCAACATCTGGAAGCGTCATGATCTGCGGTACAGACACTTCCAAATTGAGCGCGGGCAATCTCACAAATCTAAGGCTCCATACTATTGGTTTTGTATTCCAGCATTTTTACCTTATGCCAGCCTTGACCGCTTATGAGAACATTGAACTCCCCATGACTGAGGCAGGCATTCCAAAAGACAAAAGAAAAGAGCGTATCCTGGCACTCCTGGAGTATGTCGGGCTTTCCGGCAGGGAAAAACACAAACCAGGCCAATTAAGCGGCGGGGAACAGCAACGTGTGGCCATAGCACGCGCACTTGCCAACGATCCTTCCATTATCCTGGCTGACGAGCCAACTGGCGAACTTGACAGTAACACAGGGAAAAAAATAATTGACCTGCTTTTCGAGTTGAATCTAAAGTATGGCAAGACCACAATAGTAGTGACTCATGATGAAAAAATCTTTTTAAAGGCAAAGAGATTAATACGAATACGAGATGGGAGCATAGTTAGTGATGTTCGTTAAGATTGCCTTTTTAAACCTGATAGGCAGGAAAACAAGATCTTTTTTAACCATTCTGGCTATTGGTATTTCCGTTGCTTCGGTTATTTTGCTGGTTTCAGTCGCCATAACCATGAATCAGGAAAATGCACCCGTAACAGAACAGACGGATTTCCGGGTCATACCTGCAGGATCAGGCGTATTTGACCCTGTTACAAATTCAGAGAAAACCATGCTGGGAAACGTACACCAGCGAGTCGAAAACATAAAATCAAATCCTGATGTGAAAACGGCGACTCCAATATTGAATAAAGTGCTATATGCAACAAAAAATGAGCAAAAAGTTATCCTTGGAATCGGAATTATACCTGATGGCAGTATTATTCCGCCAGATGCCCTGTCCCTGGGAGACCCTGGATATTATTCAGGAAAAAACAGGACGTTCGAAGTTGCGATAAACCAGCAGCTTTCGAATATACTTGGAGTTATTAAAGGAGATTCTATATATCTTAACGTATCCTCTTCCAGTCTTCTTAATTCCACTCCATTCAAGATCACCTCTATAATAGATTCTGCAGAATTTTCAACTGCGCCTGTAGCTATACTGCATCTGTCTGAACTGCAGGAACTTACCGGGAATTTGAAAGGCGACAGGGCAAACCAGATTATCGTCAGTGGAAATAATCTCCTGCCGCTGCTTCATAAATATTTTCCAGACGCCATTGTTCTTTCCGAGGCAGAATATTATGCTCACAGCATAACCGACGATAAACGGACTCTAGCAACTGCGATCGCTATTACCGTAGTTTCTTTTGTGCTGGGAGTATTATTCATATCCAGCGCAATGATATTTTCAATCAATGAAAAACAGAAGGAATTCGCTACGATGAGGGCGATCGGTATTTCTGATACGTCGATAATAAAGATCGTAATGTATGAGTCTATCATAATTTCAATTATCGGAGGCATCACGGGCGTATTATTGGGTTTTTCAGGCAGGTATGTTTTAAACTATGCAACTATTTCACTGTTCGGGATCGATATTGTTTCATATTCAAATCCAATTATAATAATTATTGCTTTCTTTACAGCCTTAATTGCGGGAGTAATATCCGGAATAATCCCTGCACTTCTGGGAAGGCGGGCAAATATAGTAAAAGTGCTGGGGGGTTAGGTGGCATCTAAACTAGTTTTAGATTTATTAAAAAAATCCTTTCGTGGATTGGGTTTCGGTGATCGCAGCAGACTCATATTGCAACTTCCCTCTGACCTTCGAATAGTTATTGTCATAACAGTTCTTTCTTTTGCGTCTGTACTTTCACCGCTTCTTGAACAAACTGCAATAAGAACTATACTGGGGATACCCCTGGTGCTGTTCTTGCCGGGCTATACATTAATAGCCGCGCTTTTTCCAGGAAAAAATGACCTTGACGCCATTGAGCGCATTGCCCTCAGTTTCGGACTAAGCATAGCGATCGTTCCCCTGATCGGGCTTGTTTTGAACTTTACGCCATGGGGCATCCGCCTTGTTCCCATATTGATTTCATTGACTTTTTTTATCATTGTAATGACTCTCGCTGCTCAAATCAGGCGACTGAAGCTTGCAGAAAATATGCGATTTGAAGTCAAATTCAAAGAAATGTATGATTCCATAAAAACTGAAATGTTCGTTAAACCGCAGAACCGTACTGATAAGATCTTAACCATAGTTCTAGTTATTTCTATTCTAGCTTCTTTAACTATGTTAGTTTATGTTATCGTTACTCCAAAACAGGGAGAGAAATTTACTGAGTTCTACATACTTGGCACAGCCGGCAAGGCCGAGGGTTATCCAACAAACATCGCTGCAGGAAAAACCAGCGCCGTCATCGTGGGTATAGTGAACCACGAATACGAACCTGTCAACTATACGCTTCAAGTTAAAATCAATGAGGATATACTTAAAGAACAGCAAATTCAAACGGCACATAATCAAACATGGCAGCAGCAAGTAAACTTCACTCCCCTGCATGCCGGCACCAGTTTAAAACTCCAGTTTCTCCTTTACAGGAACGGCAATTTTACACAACCTTATAGAGATACCCACCTGTGGGTGAATGTAACAGGTTAACTCAAACTGAATCTTACAATTACGCTATTTTTATCGTGTTCAACCTGCTCTATTACGATTGTTTTTCCTGTACTCCTGGTAACTATGCAGGCTATCAGACTGCAAAAAGAACAACCAATATCGCATATGCGTGGAGCTTCTTTAGAAACCTTGCTGCATAGGTTTATATACACGGGTTTGAGTACTTTTACTGTTATGTCGTTGCCCTGTATTACCTCTACGCTGTGCGCCAGTTCAAGCCCCTCTACAAGCACATCATTTAAAGCCGTGGCCAGGTCGCCACAATCAGCTCCTTTTTTCTCTACCATCTGCATTAGGGAATATCCAAGAGGAACAAGCACCAGAGCTGTGCTCCCGGGTTCACCCACCTGGAACGTTCTCTGTGGGATCTCTTTAGGAAGTATATAGTCCGATCTGAGGGGAAGAATAACCCTGATTTCATTATCCGCCAAAATATAAATCCCTTTTGAATATATCTGGAGTTCCTGTATGATATTGTTTATTACGATAATGCTGGACATGACACTTTTCTCCATGAGCTCTTCCCTGACGAACTTCTCCGGGCTGAGAAAAAGAGATATGATGCCCAGATAAGTAGTACCCATGCCAGCGAATAAAAGGATAGAGGCAAGTGCAGTGTTATTGTAAGTGAAATAAGAGATTACAAGAGTTAAAGCCCCGAAAAATATTAATGCATAACCTGTGTTCCTATATTCATTTTTTTTTGCCAGCCCATGCTGGGCCCCCAGCTTATCATTCTCTCTTTCAAGCTCAACTACTCTTTTTCTCAGTATTGCGTTTTCCATCTGTATGTCGCCTGGTTAATTATTTGTTCAGGATTATCTCCAGGGTAGACTTCCACTACTTTCACACCCTTGAGCCTTTTGAATTTTTCAATTGTTTTCTGGAATATCATATTTTCCTGGTATTGTTCCTCCAGTTCAAGCACATCATATGCCCTGGATGAAAAACCTGATATAGCGATCAAAATGACCTTATGTCCATAATACGTTGCAAGACGTACACTCTCGATCAATGCCGCATCGTATCGTTCTGTTATAATAGTAATTAAGGAAGATGTCTTTGAAAAATTTATTACACGCTTTATTGCCTGGTAAATTCCCTGCTGTTCCATGGCTTTCAGATGCTCCGGATTTTCGGTCAAAAATGGAGCAAGTATAGAAAGAAATTCATTCTTTGACAAATTTAATTTCCTCTCATATTCTTTTATTTCCCCCCTGTCCATAGCTATAATGCTTGGTTTACTTTCCTTTGGTTCCAGTGAAAAAAGATTTCTTGATATTTCACTGTTTTTTTTCCCTTTTCTAATAAAAGCCTGGTTTGTAATGCTGTCTTGCGTAAACGTTACCAGGCCTACCGATTGATCGTCACCTTCTGCTTGCTGGACCAGGGAATTTGCTATCCTTACAGCATTGTCAAGACTTTGATTTGAATTTGATGTCCTGCTATGGTCAACCAGGACAAACACCGAAAGCCCGATATCAGATTCGAACTCTTTTGTAAACGTCGTGTTAAGCCTCAAACTCGTTTTCCAGTCTATATGCCTGAAATCGTCCCCGTGCATGTAATTTCTAATGTTGGCAACTTCAATACCCATTCCTCTTTTTTTTGATTTACCAGTTCCAAATTGTGAAGAAATATTATCCGCCAGGATTGATCTTTTTAATGAAACCGGTGGATAAATGCTGACTGCTTCCCTGGTTCCAAGAGTCGTGCTATGTCCAAACATACGAAAATTGCTTCCAATATGAAGATATGATCCTGTAAATGAATAAGTTCCGCGCTTGATTGCTCTTAAACGATAGCACATATTATAATATGAACTCTTTGGGTCGATATTTTTCGTAACATCTCCGGAAACGAGCAAAAAAGCGTCTGGATATACATCTTTAAAATATATGTTTTTTAAGTTTTTGACTTTAATTTTTAACTCGATATTTACATCAAGATAATTATCCTGGAACAGTTTATTTTTACTGGTTTTTCTTATTACAGACGCATCCATTGCATCGATCGCGATCAAAAAGCCCGCCAGATCAAAAAACAGGAGAATAGCTATAACGATGCCTGCCGCATAAAATAACGGGTTTGTGGTTATTAATCCCAGCATCAGGAAGATAAAAACAAAAATTACAGCGTTTTTTCCTCTTTGCTTAACATGCATTTTACACGACTTCCACCTGGTTTAAAACATCCTGGATAATCTCGCCTACAGTTATTCCACCCAGCTCCGAATCAGGCGTTAAGATCATGCGGTGTCTCAGTACTACAGGGAGAAGGTATTTAATGTCATCCGGGATAACATAAGACCTTCCGCGGATTGCTGCAAGAGATTTTGATGCTTTAAGGAGGGCAATAGATGCCCTGGGACTTGCGCCAATCAACAATTCATTCCTCTTCCTTGTTCCAATGACCAAATTCCTGATGTAGCACATTACTTTCTCATCTATATACACTTTTTTTACCGCAAGGATAAGACGATTGATCTGTTCCGGGGAAGTAACTTTTTTTATTTCACTCGTCACACCTTTGTCTTTCCATATGATCATTTCGAGTTCTTCTTTTTCATCAGGATATTCCACATTGAGTTTAAACTGGAACCTGTCGATCTGCGCCTCAGGGAGCGGATATGTCCCTTCTAAGTCTATGGGGTTCTGGGTTGCGATAACCATAAAGGGCTTAGGCACTTCCATGGTTTTTCCCTCAAGCGTTACCTGTTTTTCGCCCATACATTCAAGAAGGGCGGATTGGGATTTCGGAGATGCGCGGTTGATCTCATCAGCAAGTATGATATTAGCAAATACCGGGCCTTTTCTTAGCTCAAAGCTCCCTGTCTTTTGATTAAATATATACGTGCCTGTGATATCTGCTGGCATTATGTCGGGGGTAAACTGGATTCTCTTGAAATCACAGCCAAGTACTGAAGCGAACGTCTTGGCAATGGTTGTCTTTGCGACACCTGGTAAACCCTCCATGAGAATGTTCCCCTCTGAGAGAAGGCTTATTGTAAGGTAATTGATAATGTCGTCTTTTCCTATTACCGCCTTACTTACTTCATCGAAAATCGCTTTTGCTATATGCGAAACCTCCTCTAATTCATTTTTCATTATTTCCCCTCTTTAACCTTGTTCTAAAAAGCATCAATTTTTGTTTGTTCCAATTATGTCTTTTTAAAATATCTGAAATTATGTACTCTTCATCCATTTTCTCATAACCCTTTATTTCCGTTTTTTTCCTACCGAATACACCTATCTTTCTTTTATTAATATATATATATGTCAGAGATAAGATAGTACCTGCGAATAGATATTGAAAATAAGGATTAGTTTTTACCAGGTAATTAAAACTCAAAACCGGAGGCATCCGACCTGTTTCGTCAAAAATCACAGTAGTTCGATTTCCCACGAGTTCTTCAAGCAGAGGTTTGTTATCTTCCATTTGAAGCATGCTGTTTATAAATATGCTGGGATCGGATATTACTACTATTTCGCCATTACCATAGGAAAATTGAGCTATCAAAGGATACGAACCTGACTGCCCGCGTTCTGACTCGTTTTTCGAAATCATACCGAACCTGCTGGTACTGAGGACTTCAACCGATTCATCCGTGATTACAAGTGATGTCGGATAATTCATCGTGATATTGCTTACATTTCGAATGCCTGTTGATGCTACAGGAAACGTAAAGTTTTTCCAGAAACTTATGTCGTCTTTGAGTAGCATATTAGAGAAGGAAACCGAAGTTGTAAATCTGTTGAGAAGCTCATTTCCGGAACCGAAGTCATCCGCAAGGATAAGCAGTCCCCCTGTTTCTACGAATTTCCTGATAATAGCCGTATCATTTTCTGAAAAATTCCCCCTTGGTCCAAGAATAACAAATGTTGTCTTGTTAGATCTGTAAGAAGAAAGATCACCACGACCTTGCATAACTATAACCTGGTGGTTTTCAGACATAAGCTTCCTGATCTGCATACCTCCGTTCCAATCCGGATTGTAAGAACCGAAGTCATTTGTGTTCTCAGAGAATCTTAAAATGCCTATAAGTATGAGAACGGATACAATTAACAATAATAGTTTATTATTTATTTTTATCATTGCTTTGTTTATCAATTTTTCTTAATAAATCTATAGCTTTTTCCGCTAGTTGCGCATCAATCTTTCTGTTGCTGTACATGGCAGTTTCAAAAAGCTCTGTAAGCTCAAGGAAATCATCTTCAAATGCAGGCTGGCTCCTTTTTACAAGATTGTAAAACTCCCAATGAGTTTGCTGCGGCATGCTTTTTATCCCGGAATATATCGAAATAAAATATTTTGCGTATTTGTATGAAAATGAAATGGATTCCTTGAATTGTTTTTGTCCAATAAGATCATCCAGATGTGAATAACCTTTGTTGAACATATCCTGTTCCTGTAATTGCACTTCAGGCTCTTGTGGTTTTATTTGCGCATCTTTCAAAGGTTCTTGTGTAACAGGAGATGTTTCGGGTTTTATCCCCGGTCCAATCCTTGCTTGAACTGCCGATCCAAGAGCATTCAACAAAATGAATGCTTTTTCCCTTTTTATATAGAAAATAATGATTATTCCGGCGGCGATTGCTAACAAGATAATATACCGGGAAGATAATGGTTTATTTTTTATCTCAACTGATATTGAATTTTCTGATGGCAAGAATGGTGAGTCTCCATTAAATTTCACTGCAACAGTATGGTTCCCCAAACTTGTATTTTTTTCAATCCAATAGCTTAAGAAGAAATCGCCCCTGTTCACAATTGCATTGCCCACTTCCTTTTTATCGAGAAGAACACTTACCCTGGCAGCCGGGATTCCAAGGTTCCTGTCTGTTACCAGCTTCCCTGTTAAATTAAGATAATCCTGCTGATATGCGATATTTTGCCCGGATATTTCAAGCATGGTATTTGACGGCATCAGTCGTATTGTTGTTTTATTTCCGGATTGAATTAAAGGCTGCTGTGAAGGAAGGAATTCTGCATTTACTGCATGCTCGCCTTGCGCCATTGCCGGAAGGTTGAAATTATATTCAAAAGACCCTTTTTGATCGGTTTTTACATTTACAAGCGTATTTTCATCTAACGTTATAACAATATCAGCGTCGGCAACGCGGGATGAATTTCTTGAAGTCAAGCCACCTGACAGTTTAATGATTTCACCAAACTTGCCATAGGCCGGGTCAGCATTGAAACTGAGAGCAGTGTTTGTTGGTTTAATAAAGAACGTTCCTTTTGCAGAAGAATCTAATAGGGGTTCAGTAACAGGAATGAAATTCACCATCACAGGGTAAACACCATCTTTTTTATACGGTATTTTATAGGTTAAATTGTATTTCCCATTCCTATCTGTAATAATTTTATAGACATCACTGTCTATTTTTATTTCCATGCTGGCATTTGGTACACCTGTTCCATTCCTGGGCAATGTCAGGTTACCTTTTATGTATATATTATCCCCGAATTCGCCTCCCGGAGGGGAGACTGAAATTAAAGTTTCAGTTTCATCAAAAAGCGTTAACTCAACAGTCAGCCATCGTTTCTGGATCTCTTTGAACGTATCATTGAAGGCTGTTAATCCATTCTGATAAAGTGTGATATTTACTCCTGGATACTGCTCTACAGCCTCCATATTAAGTTCCTGCTTCAAAGAACTCAGGTTCCCGATGACATTCCGGGCTATGAGCGCTATCTGGATCGCTTTACCAGTCTGGTTGTTCTGGTATGCAAGCTTTCCTTCTTCGTAGAGAGGGCGCAACTGGTTGATCTGATCGTTTGTCAGGTTCAACGTATTTCCGCTTTTTTTCAGCTCTGTATAAACTTCGTCATCAATTCCAATAAAAATGTTATCGTTCTCATGCAATATTCGCAGGTAGCTATCCAGATTTTCCATAGCGTCTTTGACATCTCCCTTGTTCAATGATATGAACATTCCTGACCTGTAGGATAGCAGTTCGTTTAAAAGCTCCAACTGCTGTGCATGGATATTTGAAGTAGAAACGTTAACAGTTGCAGGATTTATATGGGAAGGAATGTCTCCGGAAGCTGGCAGGACTCCAGCGAAAATTATTAAGAAAATTATCAGGATATTCAAGTTCCCCTCTTATGAAAAATTATGGATTCGCATGAAATCATCCTTTCGTTCATATTTTACCCGATTATTACAATCACTTTTTTTAGAACTACGTATGAGAATCCTATTATTCCTACCAGGACAAACCATTTCAACCTCTGTTTCCATTCAGGCTTAAAGTTGAATGGGGTTGTGAGTTCAACAAGCACCAAAAAGCCTATCAAATTCAGAACAAAAAATATCTCTATGTCCAGATTATTTCCTATTATCTGGAAGAACAGCACTATGAACATCCACAAGGAAAGCACATAAACAAAGCGCTGTTGTCTTGAAATAGATGCCATTATTTAGTAATGCGACTATAAGTTATTATAACTTTCCACAATTAATATCAACAATGCCAGCGTTGGATTTAATATGATCGCCCTGCTGAATCTTTCCTATAATAAATTCAGAACTTTCCTGTCGGTAACAGGCATAGCGTTTGCTGTAATTTCAATCATACTTCTGGGATCCATTGGTAACGGGCTTATGGCAACAGGTGAAAAGACCCTTGAGCGAAGCAGCATGCAGATGTGGCTTACAGGCAAGACCTTTGATCTGCAGTCACAGTTTTCAGGCGGTGACGAAGGAAAGATCAGCAATGCGCATAAACTTGAGACAGAACTTTTGAAGACCGGCAATATTAAGATGGCTACGCCAGTGCTAACCGAAATACTGTACGCCTATAAAGAAGGAGCTGAGCCAAAAGCGATATTTGGCCTGGGACTTGAGGGTACAGGAGGCAATTTTGTTTCGATCCAGCAGGGGCGGGATCTGACTGTTGATACATATTATAATAAGGGTATGTACAATGGCAAACGCAAGGGGGAAATATTGATAGACGGCAGGACTGCCAAGCTTTTTGATGTAAATATCGGCGATACCCTCTATATAGGAAAAACACTTACCGAGGCGCAAAAACAGAACTTTACAATAGTAGGCTATACAAATTCGCTATCAAGTTTCAGTTCCGGACCTATGATTGTCTTCTATCTGTCTGAGCTGCAGGACATAACAGGCAATCAATATTATGACAGCGTCAACCTCGTTATGATAAGGTTAAAAGATCTATCAAAGGCGAGTGAGACGCAAAGGCAATTGGAATCCAGGTTCCCTGAATATGCGGTTAGCACCAATCTGAATCTACTTCAAAAGATTTTGAAGCAAAATGCGCCAATTTTAGCAAGTGCGTTTTCTGTTGTAGTTCTTGCCGTGCTGATGGGAGCGCTCCTGGTAGTAAACATAATGCTGCTGTCAGTGAATGAACGAAAAAATGAAATAGGCATACTAAAAGTAATGGGGTTCTCCACATGGTCTATATTCAAAAATGTCGGTTTTGAGGGGTTTCTGATCTGCATCATAGGCGGGATTATCGGAATTTTATCCAGCCTTCCATTATCCAGGATACTGAACATGCTTATCTATCAAGCTGCCGGCTTCAATGGACTGGTGATAATCGATCCTGATTTTCTTTATGCGGGTATGGGAATGGCAGTTGTCATCGGACTGGCAACAAGCTTCTTTGCCGTAATGCGGATTAACAGGATAAACACTGCCGAACTTCTAAGAGGCGTGTAGATAATCTCAGGTGTGCATCTTCAACCTGAAATACTCAGCCTCTACCTGCTTTGCGATTTTATCCCAGTTGTGGTTTTCGATAACATATTGGCGTGCATTTTCCCCGAGTTCATTTTGCTTTCGCTTATCGCATAGCAATCCGGCTATAGCTTCCCCAAGGTGCGCGGCATCTGTCAACACCCCATTTTTTCTATTTATGATCTCTGCAAGTCCCCATGCGCCTGTTGCGACCACAGGTTTACCCATTGACATTGATTCGAGCATAAAAATACTTGATGCTTCCACAATGCTTGGGACTACAGCGATATCTGCAAGCGCTATGTATCTTGCAATATCGTTATTGGGAATAGCTCCCAGGAAATCTACCTTGTTTTTTATTCCCAGTTTTCCAGCAAGATGAATGAGATCAGATCTTTCGGGACCATCACCGATTATAAGAAGCTTGCATTCAGCCTGATTTAATATATGAGGCATGGCACGCAGCAGATTATCTATTCCATTTTTTTTTACAAGCCTTCTCGCCGTGAGAATGACAGGGCGTTCGATTTTTTTTTCAACCGTGATCTTTGAAGGGTCAAATCTGTAGATATCAACCCCATTCAGGATCACCCTGATCTTATCGGGATTTACACCCCATTTGATCACCTGCCGTGCGAAATAATGGCAGGCATGTATCTGAAGATCGCAAATTCGCGCCAGATATGGGGCAAGAGTCTTCTCGCCCATTTTGTAGAATGCGGCTGTTAAGGGATCTGCAAGCTGGTTCCATGCAGGATAATATGATCCGTGTATCGTGTTCACAGCAATTCCATTGTTCCTACGTGCAAGGATATTTGCGGCTATTCCGCTTGAGTAAACGTGTCCATGATAAATGTCATATTTCTCTTGTTGCATGGAAATAAGCACTGGAAGGAATGCTGCCTGCCTGGCAAGGGACAATCCGGGAAGTGATCTCGTCGCTCGAATGATGCCAGAGCGATCAATATTTATGAACCTTACTCCTTCCCGGATATGTTCGCCAACAACACCGTCAGCGCCTGAAATTACTGTTACTTCATGCCCAAGTAAGGCAAGATGTCGGGAAAGTTCATAGATCGCTACCTCTATGCCACCTATCCGGCTCAGGGGATCAAGATCGTATATTTGCAGTATTTTCAAAAATCTCCCTCAGTGTAAGCGTTTTTCCTGCACATCCCAGGATGCTCTCCAGGAGTTTTCTCTTGTAGATAAGTTCGCATGAGGGATGAAGGTATATTATGAAATGATCTTTTCTGCAGAGTTCTTTTAATTTCATAAGTATTATTTCGTCATCGTGTTTCAGTTCGCATGACGATGGAATTCTAACCGGCAACTGGAGCGTATCGAATTTCTTGTCACCGACTTCGGGATAAAACGGATGAAAGCCATAGAAGTCACTTGAATAATCAAAGCCGAAATCGTCAAGCGCATGAAGATATTCTTTGCTTGTGGTGAAGCCCGGTGATGAAAAACAAAGGGGTGGGATGCCGAACTCTTTTTCGAACAATTTGCAACCTGTTTCTATCATATTGGAAATCTCAAATCTATTATTCCTATGAAGGAAATTCATCCATTCGTAATGCCTGTATCCATGAAGACCAATTTCATGACCTGAATTTATCAAACCCTTAAGAGATGGATGCGATTCCACATTTCGTCGGATCATACTCTGGAAAAATCCGGGGATGTATCTTTTAAGGGGGATACCCAGGAGGTTTTTGCCCGTATAGTGTGAAATATTCCTCGTGGTCTCATCGGGACCTGTGGTTATGAAAAATGTAGCCTTTGAATCATATTTCTCAAGGAGAAGAAGAAGTTCAGGGACTGCCAGGGCATCTGCAATGCTGTCAACATCTATTCTTAGCCCCATGGTCATGAGAACCAGCCTGCAATTGAGGGATACAGATATGGGAAGATTGAAACCAGCAGTATGTTATTAACGGCATGCATTGCGATTGGGCCAGCCATGCTTTTTGTCCTGTAATAGAAATATCCCAGGAATAAACCTGCTGCAAAGGTGAAGGCTATTTCAAGCGGGGAGCGCCAGGTCATGTGCATGATACCGAATAGTGCTCCCTGGGCCATGAGGGCGTTTTTCCATCCGAATATTCCTTTTAGATCATTGAAGATAAGTCCCCTGAAAAGCAGTTCTTCTGCGAGCCCGACGAAGAATAGCATATATATCGTATCACGCAGGAGATATTTCATTTCGAAAAAAGGGGACGGGGGGTTTGGCGTAAGAATAACATATTCTAAAAATCCTGCCGGAATGGCAAAAAAGAGTCCCATTATAGCGTATTTTAATGCTTTGTCTTTTATGAAGCCGAGTTTTCGGAAGTCTATATTGTGCTCGTTCATATGCCAGAAGCAAAGAGCAAGGATGATGGAATATACTGCAGGGATTAGATATTGCTGCTTTATGAAGAACCATGGCAGCGAAGAGGTGAATAGCACATACAGAGGGATAAGCGCAAGGGATTCAGCCAGTCGCACATAATCCTCCCTCATAATAGCTACAGATATGATAATATAAATAGAAAGTGTTATTAAAAGTGAAAGCACAATTCCGTAGGTCACGTCCCTGTAAGCGAAAATGTATTCTGAGATTGTGATGGCAATGAAAATAAAAAGAATAAAGATAGTGGAGTTAACTGAACCGAACATGAATTTTTTGGTCATAGAATAGGACATTATGTTGTTCTCATTATGATGACTCAACTTTATAAAACTAACTAAGAGAAATTTATGATAATCATGAGTAGTATCATAATATATTTCTATTTGAATACTTATAAATAGTTTCGATAATATATCTTAATCACTACTATAATTTGGATTATCATGATAATACTATGATGAAAAAGGACGGCCTGCTGTACAAAACATTGATGTTGTGGTTCTTGATACTCGTTCTGGCGAGTTTCGCAGCCAGCCTCCAGTCCAGATACGACGTCGTGGGGATACAGGTTGCACCTGAAGTCCTGAGAGAGGGAGAACCTGTAGTAGTTACATTCTTTATCAATAATCCAACTGAAGAAACTTCAGGAACAGATTATATACTATATGCTAACGGAAAGGCTCTGATGAGTGGAAGAACGGAGCTTTCACCGGGCGCTGGAAGGCAATTCCAGTACGTGTACAGCAATCCCCTCCAGCTTGGCGAACAGGTCACATTCTCGGCAAGAACGCAGTCAGGTGATGAGATAAACCAGAATTCAGTTTCGATTCCTTCAACACCTCCGCAGATATGGAGCAGCTTCGTTTCTTTTGCAGCGTTTTCAACGTCAGTTATGAGTTCATCATCAGCCATAAGTTCGATGTCTATGAGCTCCATGGCTTATTACGATAAATCCTTCGGAACGAACCATGCTCTTAACGCAGGACTTATAATCAGTATAGTGCTGATAATATTATTGATTTACATGGAACTTTCAGAACCTCTCCTTGCAGAGAAGAATATGCGCATCATTGGCAACCTGCGCATCAGGTTCAGCAGGCTCTCAATTATTCTTTTCATCATATTCGTGGGAATGGTGTTCACGCAGATAGCAGTGATCATTGGAGGGGTGAGATAATTAAAGACAATTCAACTTCATCTCATGCCCCGGAATTCCATATCAAACAATTTTGTTTAATGTTAATAGCTTTATTCTTGTTTGTTCCTTTAGTTGACGCCGCTCATACTTTCGATACAAAAGCTCAATATCAAACAAATTCCTGGTCAAATGCAAACCCTGGAACTTTATCTTTTACAGCGGGTTCAGGAGCAAGTGTAATGGTTTTAACAATCTTTACAGAAGGAACTTCTTATCGTACAGCAGGAACTCCAACGTTCAATGGAAAGTCCTTTACGAGCCTGGGACGAAATATATACACTTCTTCTCCTGAAGGAAGTTCTGAAATGTGGTATTTATTATTAACCCCTGCTGATACAGGTTCAGCATACACGGTTTCCGTTCCAAATGCGGCCACAAGCAGGGCAATAAGTTTTCATGTTTCAACATTCAAATCTGCAACAGGGGTATCAGCGTTAGATGTTAACTATTCTAAAAACGCATTAGGAAAAAATCCATCTCAATCAGCAACAACAACAGCAAATGGAGATGTTATTGTTGCAGGAATGTTTACAGGATTGCAAACAGCTCCAACCGTGACTTCCCCTGGAACTCAAATTTATTCAAGTGCTGCTACTAACTATAAAGGTATGAGCCAGTATTATATTCAATCAAGTGCTGGAACACAAGCTTTAGGTTGGACAAGTGGAACATCAGATGACTATTCTATGCAAACAGCGGCGTTTAAAGAAGCGAATGCACCCAATCCGACCACTACGGACATATCTCCAAATAGCAAAAATGTAGGCGATGCACTATTTACAATGACTGTAACAGGGACGAATTTCGTTCCAGGCTCTATTGTGAGATTTGACGGATCAGCCCGCACAACAACATATGGAAACGCCACATCACTCGCTGCATCCATTCCAGGCAGCGATATGACATCTGCAGGAACTCATAGCATCACTGTTTTCAATCCCGCACCCGGCGGAGGGACATCGAATGCCCAGATGTTCACGGTGAATAATAACGTACCGACAACTTCGAGCATATCTCCAAATAGCAAAAATGTAGGAGATGCACTATTTACAATGACGGTTACAGGAACGAATTTTGTTTCAGGATCAATTGTGAGATTTGACGGATCAGATCGTACGACCACATATGTAAGCACCACATCGCTCACTGCAACCATACCAGCCAGCGATATGACATCTGCAGGAACTCACAGCATTACTGTTCTCAATCCCACACCAGGCGGAGGGACATCGAATCCTCAGACATTCACGGTGAATAATAAAGTACCGACAACTTCGAGTATAGCTCCAAATAGCAAAAATGTTAGCGATTTAGATTTCACCATGACAGTTACAGGAACGAATTTCGTTTCAGGTTCTATTGTGAGATTTGACGGATCAAATCGTACGACCACATATGGGAGCAGCACAACGCTCACTGCGACCATAAATGCCAGCTATATGACATCTGCAGGAACTCATAGCATTACTGTTTTCAATCCCACGCCTGGTGGTGGGACATCAAATCCTCAGACGTTCACGGTGAATAATGAAGCACCGACCACTACGGGCATATCTCCAAATAGCAAAAATGCAGGCGATGAACAATTTATAATGACTGTTACAGGATCGAATTTCATTTCAGGTTCTATTGTGAAATTTGATGGTTCAGATCGCACGACCACATATGGGAGCAGCACAACGCTCACTGCGGCCATTCCAGCCAGCGATCTGACAGCAGCCGGAACCCACAGCATAACAGTTTTCAATCCCACACCTGGTGGCGGCACATCGAATGTCCAGACATTTACTGTGAATAATCTCGCTCCGACCACTGTAAGCATATCTCCAAATAGCAAAAATGCAGGCGATGCACTATTCACAATGACAGTGACAGGAACAAATTTCGTTTCAGGTTCTATTGTGAGATTTGATGGTTCAGATAGAACGACCACATATTGGAGTAGCACAACGCTCACTGCGATCATACAATCCAGCGATCTGACAGCAGCCGGAACATATAGCATTACTGTTTTCAATCCTACACCTGGCGGTGGGACATCGAATGCACAGACGTTTACAGTGAATAATAACGTGCCTGGTACTTCGAGCATATCTCCAAATAGCAAAAACGCAGGCGATGCACTATTTACAATGACAGTGACAGGAACGAATTTCATATTAGGTTCCATTGTGAGATTTGATGGATCAAATCGTACGACCACATATGGGAGCAGCACAACGCTCACTGCGGCCATTCCAACCAGCGATCTGACAGCAGCCGGGACTTATAGCATTACTGTTTTCAATCCCACGCCCGGCGGTGGGACATCGAATGCACAGACGTTTACAGTGAATAATAACGTGCCTGGTACTTCGAGCATATCTCCAAATAGCAAAAATGTAAGCGATCCAGGTTTCAACATGACAGTGACAGGAACAAATTTCGTTTCAGGTTCTATTGTGAGATTTGACGGATCAGATCGAACGACCACATTTGGGAACAGCACATCGCTCACGGCGATCATACCCGCCAGCGATCTGACATCTGGCGGAACTCATAGCATCACAGTGTTCAATCCCACTCCCGGCGGTGGGACATCGAATGCCCAGACGTTTACCGTTAATAATAACTTACCGAACACCACGGGCATCTCGCCTGAATCCAGGACAGTAGGCGATGCACAATTTGACATGACAGTGACCGGAACAAACTTCGTTCAAAACTCGAAAGTGCGGTTTAATGGAGTGAACAGAACAACAACCTATGTAAGCGGCACGCAGCTCACTGCCATTATTCCTGCGACCGACATGACAACGGCTGGAACATCTAATATCACGGTTTGGAATCCCATGCCAGGCGGTGGGACCTCGAATGCTCAGACCTTCACTGTGAATAATCCGGTACCGACCACTTCAAGCATATCTCCGAATAGCAAAAATGTTGGCGATTTAGATTTCACCATTACAGTGGCTGGAACGAACTTCGTTTCAGGCTCTATTGTGAGATTAGACGGATCAGATCGAACGACCACATATGGGAGCACCACATCGCTCACTGCAACCATACCCGCCAGCGATATGGCGTCTGCAGGAACTCATAGCATTACTGTTTTCAATCCCACACCGGGCGGTGGGACATCAACACTTGATCTTACGTTTACAGTAGTTGCTGCTCATACTTTCGATACAAGTGCTCAATATAAAACAACTTCCTGGTCAAATGCAAATCCTGGCACCTTATCATTTACAGCAGGTTCAGGAGCAAGTATAATGGTTTTGACAATATTTACAGCAGGATCTTCTTATCGTACAGCAGGAACTCCAACGTTCAATGGAAAGTCCTTTACGAGCCTGGGACGAAATATGTACACTTCTTCTCCTGAAGGAAGTTCTGAAATGTGGTATTTATTATTAACTCCTGCGGACACAGGTTCAGCATACACGGTTTCAGTTCCAAATGCGCCTACAAGCAAGGCTATAAGTTTTCATGTTTCTACATTTAAAT
The DNA here is from genome assembly GCA_026552835.1 of Candidatus Methanoperedens sp. The sequence goes on along the minus strand of JAPMTY010000098.1, from coordinate 17,082 downwards.
CTCCAACAGGAAAATCAGCGTTAGACGTTAACGCTTCAAAAAATGGATTTGGAACAAATCCGTCTCAATCAGTGACAACAACAGAAAATGGGGATGTTATAGTTTCAGGAATGTTTACAGGATTGCAAACATCTCCAACAATGACTTCCCCGGGAACTCAAATTTATTCAAGTGCTGCTACAAACTATAAAGGTATGAGCCAGTATTACATTCAATCAAGTGCTGGAACACAAGCATTGGGTTGGACAAGTGGAACATCAGATGACTATTCTATGCAAACAGCGGCGTTCAAAGAAGTGACGGATCATTCAGTACCGACCATTTCGAGCATATCTCCAGCGAACAGGATTGTAGGCGATGGACAATTTACAATGAACATAACTGGAGACAACTTCGTATTATCAGACTCGATAGTGAAAATTAATGGTTTCAGCTTAATGACAACCTATCTAAATGACACAGATCTCAGTACCACTATTCCTGAAAACTATATGACGACTGCGGGAACTTATAATATCACGGTGTTTACTTCAGGCGGTGGGATATCTGGTAATCAAACGTTTACGGTGAACAATGCCGTACCAACCATTACGAGCTTATCTCCAGCGACCAGGATTGTTGGCGATGCACAATTTATAATGAACGTGACTGGAACGCACTTCGGTACAAATTCGGCAGTATATTTTAATGGAGCGGGCAGATCGACAACTTATCTAAATGGAACGAATCTCATTGCCACTATTCCTGCGAGCGACTTGACGATTGCGGGAACATACAATATTACGGTGGTCAATTCAGGATTGGACGGTGGGACATCGGGTAATCAGACGTTTACCGTGAATAATAATGCACCAACAACATCGAGTATATCTCCGAATATAAAAAATGTTGGCGATGCACAATTTACAATGACAATTACAGGAACTAATTTTGTTTCTGGCTCTATTGCGAGATTTGACGGATCAGATCGCACGACCACTTATGGAAACGCCACATCGCTCACTGTGTCCATTACAAGCAGCGATCTGATATCAGCCGGAACTCATAGCATTACTGTTTTCAATCCCGCACCAGGCGGCGGGATATCAAGTGGTCGGACGTTCACGGTAGTTGCTGCTCATACTTTCGATACAAGCGCAACGGATGGAACAGCTACATTTGCTACTTCACCCAACCCAAGAATTCTTTCATATACAGCAGGTTCAGGAGCAAGTGTAATGGTTTTGAATATTTTTATTGCCTCTACAACGGCAAGATCAGGTGGAGCGCCTACTTTCAATGGAAAAACATTCACCCAGGTTGGGACTCGACAGCCAACCGCAGGTTCGACAGTAGAAGGTGCAGTTGAAATGTGGTATTTGCTTTTAAACTCATCAGACACAGGTTCATCATTTACAGTTTCAGTACCAAACACTGGTTCTCTTGCCATGCGACTTCAGGCAAGTACGTATAAATCAGCAACAGGCGCATCAGCTTTAGATGTTTATGCTCAAAGACCAAATACAGGCACAGCAGAATCAAATCCCTCACAATCCATAACAACAACAGTAAATGGAGATGTGTTGATAGATGCATTATTTGATGGTGGTTCAGCAGTACCTACAGCAAATAGTTATACTCTTATATATGAACAAGATGGTGGGCCATATTCAGCAGATTCTCAGTATTATCTACAAACAACAGCAGGATCACAGGCATTATCATGGACTATCGCTGCTGATGACTTTGCATTGATAACAGCATCATTTAAAGCGGTGAATCCCGTACCGGCCACTTCAAGCATCTCGCCAGATACCATAACAGTAGGCGATGCACAATTTGATATGACAGTGACAGGAACAAACTTTCTTAAAAACTCGAAAGTGCGGTTAAATGGGGTGAACAGAACAACAACCTATCTAAGCGCCACGCAGCTTATCGCCACTATTCCTGCGAGCAACCTGATGACTGCAGGAACATCTACTATCGCGGTGTGGAATCCCGCACCGGGCGGTGGGACATCGAATGCTCAGACGTTCACAGTGTACAGTCCAACATATACATTCTCCAATAGTTCATCTCCTATGGAAGGCTCCAGTGTGACAGAAATTGTTAATTCAACATCGTCTTCCGGGAATTGGATGAATTTTACATGGGAAAGAGAAGTCGACAGCGCGACCATGTGTTTTGGAGATGCCCCAAGAGAAGGTAATTTATCATATATGCATGAATGTTCGGTAGGATTAGGATACAATGGCACAATTAAGATTGACGTAATAGAAAAAAATAATTCATTAGTACAACTTGGAACTGGCTCAACAACTATTGAAATTCAGAAATTCCCCGAATTCGGCAAACTGGGTGCTGTTGTACCTCTCTTTGCAATAGGTATTTTATATATGAGATTGCGTAAAAGATACTTATAAAATGACAGTTAAATTAAAACACTTTTATATTTTTTTTCTCCTCATCGTAGTGAGCCTGCTTATCTTTATAGTGCAGGGTATTTCACATCAGGGGACAACAAGCACCAAAGAAATAGAGTTCAACAGGGCAGATGGCTACAATGAAAAACTGGGAAATATAACCCAGGTTTCAATCACGATACATAATAAAGATACGATCAACCATAACTATACAGTTTCATCCTTCGTTGATTCCAAACTTTTTTCCAATAGAACTGTGGAAGTTTTTACAGATATGCCATGTACTTACTCACTTATGATTCCCATCCAAAAAAAATATAATGCGGATGGTGTACTTATTGATGATCCAACGCGCAGCGTCAATCTCACTGTCTATCGCGATGATTCCGAAAGACCATTTGACCAGATAGAGTTCAAATACAATTAAAAACCTTTATTATTGGAAAGTTAATGAGTCCTATCAATATTAATCAAAAACAGAAGATCCTCCTGTTTCTCCTGATTTCTATCGTATCTGCAGTGAAGCTTGCCCCACAGAAAATAATATCAGATATCTCACCTGAATACCTTTCAATCAATGGTATGTACCCATGGGCGATCCTCTTCCTGTGTGTTTTTTTCCTGTTTGCAAAGCGCAGGGAACTTGCACCGGCAAGTAATTCGATATTTTATTCAATAAGCGGGATACTGATCTACATACTCTCATTCTTCATGTCCACAGCAGCTCCTGAATTTAAAATATTTCGCCTGCTTCTTGCCCTGACCGGTCTTGCCTTCATATTCTTCGGCGAGGCAGCCTCCCTTCCTGCACTTCTACTTTGCATTTTTGGCTTCGGGATATCTTTCCCAAAGCTTGTAGATGCTTACGCGGGCATAGCATATGCACAGTTCTCCACAAAAATTGCATACAGCATCAGCAGTCTATTTGTCCCCGCTACTCAGGGAGATACTACAATTTCCATGATTACCCTTTCAGGTGAAAAGCTGATAATGATAATAAACGCTGCCTGCTCAGGTTCAGCCTCAATGTCAGTCTTTCTTGTGATATTTATGCTCATGTCACTTGATCTTCCCCTCCCAAAGCGCAAATGGGCGCTCCTGCTATTTTTTGGCATCATCGGCACGTCAGTGCAGAACATCGCACGCCTTGTGCTGCTTATACTGGCTGGATATTATTTTGGTCATTCTGCGGTTGAGAGTGGGGAGAGTTTTGCGGGATATATCATATTTCCTATGTGGTATGCAGTCTTTGCTTTTGTATATCTGAAGCAGGCCAAAAATGCATGATAAAAGAATATTCAATATGTAAAGCCACTTTTTTCTACATCATTATGATGAGCATAATAATTCAAAACAATAAATAATTATGAAAGGATTTAAGTACCTTGGAATCATAACAAAATTCGGTGGAAAAATTACGCCTGATACTAGAGATCATATAAAAGATCAAGCGATATAAATAAAAAGGTGGATTAAATGACAATAACGGCGATATTACCGGCATTTAACGAAGAAGTGTCCATAGGAAGCATGGTGCTCCATGCAAGACAACACGCTGACCATGTTGTTGTAATAGATGATGGTAGCAATGACAGGACTTCTGAGGTGGCGAAGCTTGCCGGAGCTGAGGTAATCCGTCATCCAAAGAACCTTGGAAAAGGCAGGGCACTCAAAACAGGTTTTGAGCATGTGAGAAAGAACGGCTGCAAAGTCGTAATAACCATGGATTCCGATGGTCAGCATGACCCTGATGATATACAGAAGCTGGTTACACCAATACTCAATGGAGAAGTGGATATTGTGAACGGCAGCAGGTACATGAATAGCACTGATAGAAATACACCTTTTTATCGCCGAATAGGGCAAAATATACTTGACAGTGCAACAAATCTTAATACCGGACTTAAAATTACCGATACTCAAAGTGGTTTTCGTGCATTTGCCAGGCATACTTTGCCTGTTTTCAAGTTCAAATCGAATGGGCTTGCAATAGAAAGTGAGATGCTTATGGATGCTGCAAATGCCGGATTCCGGATAAAAGAAGTTGACATAGGTGTGAGGTATGATGTGGACGGCTCATCTGAGAATCCTGTCAAACACGGCTTAAAAGTCCTGGCAAATGTTATTCATGATATGGAGCTTAACAGGCCTCTATATTATTTTACCTTACCCGGTGCAGTATTAGGCACAATTGGCCTGGCAATGGGTTTGAGTTTCCTGCAAAGTTTCTATCATGGAGGGGGTCTTATGTTTGGACCAACACTGATTATGATCCTTTGTACACTCATCGGGACGTTCATGGTATTCACCGGGATAATACTGCATACAATATCCAAACTGATCAACGAAAACAAGAAAAAGGTAAATATTTCATTAAATCCTGATCAAAATGCGGGACCAACGGTAAAACGTGACTCTTTCAATAATCCCTGGAACTCGTCCTGATTTTTTTTCTTTTTAACTCGATTATTTAACAAGCTCCCCTGGCGCTATCATCGTTTTGCTTTCAATGACCGCCCCCACGTTAATCATACTGTTAATGCCTGTATGAACATCATCGCCCATAATTGTCCCGAGTTTTTTCCTGCCAGAATCCATGAGTTTTCCTTTTAACATGACCCTGATCGACCGTCCGTCATGCCTCAGGTTTGCAACCTTTGTTCCCGCCCCGAAATTGCATCTTTCCCCGATTATGCTGTCACCAACATAACTCAAATGCCCGATATGAGTGCCTTTCATTATTATGCTGTTCTTGATCTCAACCGCATTTCCGATACGTACATTATCACCGATGCTAGTACCCGGTCGGATATAACAATTCGGTCCGATATCACATTCATTGCCGATAATGACCGGACCCACTATATAAGAACCATTCCTGATGATCGTGCCCTCACCCACTGAAATACTGCCTTTTAATGTTGCAAACGGCTCGACCTCTCCTTTAATATCAGGCTTCAAATTCGACAAAAAGTATTCATTTGCTTCAAGAAGATCCCAGGGCTTTCCGATATCCATCCATTTATCATTAAGCTCCAAAAAACCCACGTCTTTTCCTTCATCAATAAGCATCTGGAGGGAATCCGTGATCTCGTATTCTTTCCGGACCGACAAAGGAGTTCTATGGATCGCATCGAATATTGAAAGTGGAAAGACATAAATTCCGGCATTAGCAAGATTTGTTGGCGGATTTGCAGGCTTTTCAATGATATGCAAAACCCGGTCGTTCCGAACTTCAAGAACTCCATATTCTGAAGGATTATCAACATGTTTTGCTGTAAGCACTGCATCGGATCTGCATCCTGTCAGTTTTTTTATATGAGCCGAACTTACTATTATATCACCATTTAGAACCAGGAAGCGTTCATCGACCATACCCTCCACCGACCCGATCGCATCAGCCGTCCCCCTTTGTTTGTCCTGTTGAACATATTCAATTCTCACACCTATGGAAGCGCCATCTTTGAAATATTCTTTAATAATTTGCTCCCCATATCCCACAACAAGCACAAAATCCCTGATACCTGCCTCATTCGCTGACTTTATCACATGATAAAGCAGCGGTTTATTCGCTATGGGAAGCATAACTTTTGGTGTATTCCGGATGAGTGGCCCCATCCTCGTCCCCTGACCGGCAGCCAGCACTACAGCCTTCAAAGCGACTCCTTTACGAGCTTTTCGGCTTTTCCATATAGCTCTTCCACACTTTTTCTCGCTTCCGCAGTTATCCTTATCTTCGGTTCTGTCCCGCTTGGACGAACAAGTATCCAGCCGTTATCAGTATCAACTCTTATCCCGTCGATATCGCAGACGTCTCCCAGTTTCTTTAATGCCCCTGCTATGGCTTTCATTGCACTTTCCTTCTTTTCATTGGCGCATGGGACTGCTCCCCTTATCAATGGATAAGTAGGAAGCTCATCTATCAATGAATCCATATGCCCTTCCTTTTCCACGATTGCAACAAGCCTGGCTGCTGCCAGTATTCCATCAGGGCACAGTGAAATTTCCGGGAATATCCAGCTTCCTGAAGGCTCGCCCCCGAACTGGGCATTTCTTTTCATTAATTCTTCAGCCACGTACACATCGCCAACGCGCGTCCTGTAAATTTTTCGCCCTTTCAGGACATCATCCACCATTATTGATGTGTCCACCGGAACGACAATACTATTACTTGTTTCCCTGAGACCAAAGAAAGCCAGCAATTTATCCCCTTCCATGAACCTCCCAAGATTATCCACGGCCATCATACGATCGGCATCACCATCATGGGCTATCCCCAGGTCTGCTCCCATTGCGACCGTTGTTTTTTTCAATATTTCAAGATTCTTCTCGACAGGTTCCGGATTCCTGGCTGGGAAAAAGCCGTCTGGCTGTGAATTCAGGGTCACGACAGTGCAGCCCATGCGTCTCAGGACATAAGGAGTAATAACGGAAGCTGCACCGCATCCGCAATCCACGACCACCTTTAGCGAAGCTTTTCCTACTTTCCCAAGGATCATTTTTGCATGGTCTTCAATAACATCAATTGCATTTACTCTTCCAATTCCATCCCATTTGGCGATCTTCCATTTTCGATCCCTGATGATTGATTCGATCTCATCCTGCTGTGGAGTATCAAAAGCCAGGCCATTCCTGTTCCAGAGCTTTATGCCTCCATATTCGGGCGGATTATGGGATGCGGTGATCATGACCCCGCAATCGTAGTTCCTTGCCGCATATGCAAGCGTCGGAGTAGGAACCATCCCGACACGGGTCACATCACATCCGGCAGATAAAAGCCCTGAAATAATGGCATGTTCGATCATTTCACCTGATGTCCTGGGATCACGACCGATAACTGCCGTTTTGTGTAATGAACCAACAGCAAGCCCAACGCTTAACGCAAGTTCAGGCGTAATTTCCTTATTCGCAAGTCCCCTTATCCCGGATGAGCCAAATAATGCCATTATCATTCCACCGTTACGCTTTTGGCAAGGTTCCTGGGTTTATCTATGGGGCAGCCAAGTGCATCAGCGCTGTAGTAAGCAAGAAGCTGAACAACGATTGATGATAATACCGGATAAAGCAATTCGTCTGTCGTCGGGACTTTGATTACGACATCAACATATTTCCCAATTTCAGAATCATCCATTCCAGCTATTGCAATGACCTGCGCCTTTCGCGCTTTCACTTCTTTGATATTATTCACCATTTTATCGTATGTAGGGGAACGTGTAGCCAGCGCCACAACAGGCGTTTCATTTGATATCAGGGCAAGAGGACCGTGTTTTAATTCACCGGCCGCATAGCCTTCAGCATGAATGTACGAAATTTCCTTCAATTTCAGCGCCCCTTCAAGAGCTATCGGAAAGTTCAATGACCTGCCAAGGAAAAAGTAATCCCTTGCATTCGAAAAGCGCTGTGCCTGTTTCTTGATAAATTCTTTATTATTAAGTATCTGCTGGATCATCCCTGGAAGCAGTTTCAAAGATATGATGAGGCGTTTTGAAATATCAACATCCATTTTTCTTCTCTTTCGTGCAAAATAAATGGATAGTAGATACAGGGCAATAAGCTGCGAAGTAAAAGTCTTTGTCGCAGCAACACCGATCTCAGGACCTGCTCTTGTGTATAAAATATTCCCGACTTCACGGGAAAGTGTAGTCCCGACAACGTTCGTTATGGCAAGAGTCTGGCATCCGTATGTCTTTGCTTCCTTCAATGCGGCAATTGTATCGGCTGTTTCACCTGATTGCGATATTGCAATAACAAGCGTAGATTCCGAGAGCACAGGATTTGCATACCGGAACTCTGAACTTATATCCACATCCGTATGAATGCCTGCAAGTGACTCAAAAAGATATTTTCCAAGAAGCCCGGCATTATATGATGTACCACATGCGATTATCACGATCCGATCGAGTTTTCGGATATCTTCAATCGTCAGGGTGATGTCCTGCAGGATCACATCACCGCTGATCTCAGATATCCTACCCATAAGTGTATCATTTACCGATGTAACCTGTTCATGGATCTCTTTTAGCATGAAATGCGGGTACCCCGATTTCTCTGCGGCCTCTATATTCCATTCTATTAATTCTATTTTCTTTTCAACAGGTTTCCCGTCAAAATCAAAGAACTGCATCCCTTCAGCCGTCACTTGCACTAACTCAAGATCATTCATATAGATTACTTTACGGGTATTCTTCAATAATGCAGTAACATCCGAAGCAATGAAATTCTCGCCATTTCCAACACCTGCTACGAGCGGGCTTTCTTTTCGCGCCGCTACCAGCTTATTCGTTTCGGCGCATAAAAACGCGGCTGCGTATGAGCCTTTTACTTTTTTAAGCCCTTCTATGACTGCGCTGACAAGGTCTCCTTTATAATACTTATGAACAAGATGTGCCAGCACTTCAGTGTCGGTTTCTGAGACAAATTCATACCCTTCTTTTTTCAGCCATTCATACAATTCCTCATAATTTTCAATGATGCCATTATGAACGACAGCAATATTTCCTGAAATATGTGGATGTGCATTGATCGTAGTGGGTGCACCCTGGGTTGCCCAGCGGGTATGTCCGATACCGCATGTGCTTTTAATATCTGGAAGTATTGCTTCAAGGTTTGATATTTTCCCTTCGGTCTTATAAACCGAGATACTATTATCTATCAACATTGCAAGACCTGCTGAATCATATCCCCTGTACTCAAGCCGTTTTAAACCATCAAGAAGGATCGCAGTTGCCTGCCTGGCACCAACATAACCTATTATACCACACATTTTTTTCTCTCACACTACTATTGAATCCTGCGGTATATCTTTCATTATCTTTACTCCAGAATCAATAGCGCATCCCGTTGATATCATTTTTCCTGCCCATACAAGGACTGCATGTCCGATAATATTGTTATCTCCTGCAACTGTTCCCAATTCGTCTGCATGATGCAAAATGGCCTTCATTTCAATTTTCAGGTCTTTTCCAACTTCGGTGACAAAATGGGGGCCGATAATATTGTGGCTACCGATAATAGAATTTGAAATATAGGAACCTGTTCCGACACGTGTATCGTTCATGATTATGCTATTTTCAATTTCCGTGAATGAACCTATGGAACAATTATCCCCAACAGCAGTCGAAGGCAATATCGTAGTATTCGGACCGATATTACAATTCTTACCAATGATAACAGGCCCGACTATATACGATCCTGACCTGATTAGTGAATTATCTCCTATAGCTACATCGCCGATTATGACCGCGCCTTTTTCAATTGAACCTGAGGTTTTCATTTCCTCAATTTTTCCAAGCAATACTGAGTTTACCTTTAAAAGATCCCAAGAGTGCACGGCATCGATCCATGTCCTTTGTGTGGTTATATTTGTTACACTCGCGCCGTTTTCAATCATATTCTGGATCGTTTCGGTTATTGCATATTCTCCTATATCGGAAATGGGTGTTTTTTCTATTTCCCTGAATATCGATGATGAAAAAATGTATATCCCTGTATTTACAAGATGACTTATCCTGTCCCTTGGTTTTTCGACTATTCGAGAGACTTTTCCTTTTTCGACCAACAATACCCCATATCCTGTTATCTGTTCGCGCGATACTGACAGAAGTGAAATATCCCCGGAATCTCCGCGAAGGAGTTCAGAAATAGTCTCCCCGTCTATCAGATTATCCCCATTCAGCACCATGAATTTTTCACCCACGAAAGGCTTTGCCAGTTTGATGGCATGGGCGGTGCCAAGCTGCACATCCTGATCGATATAACTGATGTTAACTCCGAAATCGATGCCATTGCCAAAATAATCCATTATGCGCTCTTTTTTGTAACCCACTACAATTATAATATCTTTAATGTCGTTTTTCGAAAGTGCCGTTATGACATATTCCAGGATAGGCTTATTCGCAACTGGAAGCATGACCTTTGAACGTGTTAATGTGAGAGGACGGCATCTTAATCCCTCACCTGCTGCTAAAATTACTGCTTTCATATTCCTTCGATACTATAACCATTCCAATACATTTTAAAACTAACTATTGATGAAATGATATACAAATTCAAAAGTTAAAATTGCCAGAGGAACACCCTTATAAAATAGATTTCAATGCGCTGGTCGGGAATCGAACCCGAGTTTAAGCGTTGGCAACGCCTAGTGATAACCGCTACACTACCAGCGCAAACCGTTGCTGTGCGGACAGACTCTTAATACTTCAATCCATATTAATAGTTTTTCCAATGATTTTCCAATAATTTAATTACTTCCACTTACAATTAGAATCGGAGTGAAAATTATGAGCGATTTAAAAAGGCTTTTAGAGATATTATCAAACGCGCACGGTGTTTCAGGATATGAAGGAAATGTCAGGCAGATCATCGAAGAGGAAGTAAGACCCTATGTTGATGAAATATCAACCGATAAAATGGGAAACCTTATCGCGACAAAAAAAGGAGGCTCTCCCGTTGTAATGCTTGCGGCCCATATGGATGAGATCGGGCTGATGGTGAAATATGTGGATGACAAAGGGTTCGCTCGTTTCACAAAAACCGGTGGATGGTTTGACCAGACGCTGCTAAACCAGAGAATGATAATGCACACCGAGTACGGTCCAATTTATGGAGTCCTGGGTTCTAAACCCCCTCACGCAATGAAAGAAGAGGATAAGAATAAAGTTATAAAAGCCGATGACATGTTCATCGACGTCGGCGCTAAAAGCAAGGAAGACGCCGATAAATTGGGCGTGAAAGCAGGAACCCCGGTCACATCCGATATTGATTTCAAACCTCTGGGGAATGATCTTGTCACAGGAAAAGCTTTTGATAACCGGGCAGGCTGCGCAATGCTCATTGTTGCCCTTCGCCAGATGAAAGATGTCAAAGCCACTGTCCATGCGGTATTTACTGTGCAGGAAGAAGTGGGATTAAAAGGCGCAAAGACATCAGCTTTCAGGTTAAATCCTGATGTGGCGCTTGCAACGGACGTCACTATCACTGGCGACCATCCGGGGATCGATAAAAAGGATTCTGCTATCGAGATGGGAAAAGGCCCGTCCGTTACAGTAAGCGATGCCGACGGGCGCGGGATAATAGTTCCGGAATCGGTATTGAAATGGTTAAAAGTTGCGGCCGAATCAAACAATATCCCTTACCAGCTCGAAGTGGGAAGCGGCGGCACGACCGATGCGACTGCAATTCACCTGACAAAAGAGGGCATACCCACAGGAGTTCTAAGCATGCCCACACGATACATCCACACACCTGTATCGGTACTGAGCATGGATGACCTTGAAAAGAGCGCGGAATTGATCGCAAGAGCGCTTGAAATAGTGGATAGGTTTTTCTAATATAAAACTTATCATAAAAGCTCACCGTCAAATAACTGATAGAAGGGATTTACTTTATTTAAAGATATAAAACTTCTTGATACCACTCTCCGGGATGGAGAACAGACTCCCGGAGTTTCGCTAACTACTGAGAGTAAGCTCCTGATAGCGCAAAAGATCGATAGCCTCGGAGTTGATATTATCGAAGCAGGCTCCGCAATTACTTCCGATGGCGAGCGCACATCAATAAAAGAAATCACAAAAGCAGGCCTTAACGCAGAGATATGCAGCTATTGCCGCATTAAAAAAGAAGATATTGACGCTGCTCTCGGATGTGACGTCGCCTCTATTCATCTTGTTGTACCGGTATCAGATCTTCATATCCAGCAGAAATTGAAAAAAGACCGGGAATCCGTTCGCGAGATGGCTGTTGAAATGACAGAGTACGCAAAATCCCATGGTTTGATAGTTGAATTAAGCGGGGAAGATGCATCAAGAGCTGATCTTGAATATCTAAAATCAGTTTATAATGCCGGTATCGACGCAGGAGCGGACCGGTTGTGTTTTTGTGATACCGTAGGCATTCTGCTTCCTGAAAATACATATGAGATATTCAAAGACTTATCCCAGCTCCGTGCGCCGATAAGCATCCACTGCCATAATGATTTTGGAATGGCTACTGCAAACACTGTTTCTGCCCTGAGGGCAGGGGCGAGTGAAGCGCATGTTACGATAAACGGTATCGGTGAACGCGCGGGAAATACATCGCTTGAAGAAGTTGTGATGGTGTTATATTCATTATATAAACAAAAAACAAGAATCGATATAAAAGGCCTGTATACGACCTCCCGGCTTGTGAGCAGGCTAAGCGGCATTCCAGTGGCACCCAATAAGTCAATAGTGGGTGGAAATGCATTTACACATGAAGCAGGGATACATGTCCATGGGCTCCTCGCAAATACCGCGACATATGAACCCATAACTCCTGAACTTGTGGGACGGGAGCGAAAGATCGTACTCGGTAAACATGCTGGCAGAAGTTCTGTAGTTCTTGCATTAAAAGAACTTGGGCTTTCTGCAAACGATAAGCAGATCGATGATATTGTCATTCGCATGAAGGAACTCGGTGATAAAGGAAAACGTGTCACTGATGCAGATCTCCAGACAATTGCAGAGACCGTTCTTGGTATTTATCAGGAAGCAAAGATAAAGCTTGAGGAACTTACGGTTGTTGCGGGAAATACGGTTATGCCTACCGCTTCTATCAGGTTGAAGGTAAATGGGAATAACGTAGTTGAAGCAGGCGTGGGAACTGGACCAGTTGACGCTGCCATAAACGCATTAAAGAAAGCCCTTTCCGGAGTTGCGGATATACACCTTGACGAATATCATGTCGATGCCATAACAGGCGGCACAGATGCACTTGTCGAGGTCTGGGTAAAACTCAGCAAAGGTGGAAAGACGATAACAGCCAGGGGCGCAAGAACGGATATTATCATGGCTTCTGTTGAGGCAGTCCTTGAAGGGATAAACAGGCTCATACAGCAAGAAAAGAAATGAATCGAAATCTTGGAAATATTTATACAATATCAGTCTATGTTAAAGGTGGATAAAAATGATCAAACCCAAAATGCCAGGCGCGCGGGCAGTAATTGAATCGCTTTACTGCGAAAATGTAGAAGTGATATTCGGATATCCGGGAGGGCAAGTTCTTCCTCTCTATGATGAATTATACGATGCTAATATAAGGCATATACTTGTAAGGCATGAGCAGGCTGCGGCACATGCTGCAGATGGATATGCAAGAGCTACCGGCAAAACAGGTGTTTGTCTTGCAACCTCAGGACCAGGCGCCACGAACCTTGTTACAGGCATTGCAACCGCATATATGGATTCAATACCTATTATAGCAATTACAGGCCAGGTTCCACGTTCACTTATTGGTTATGACGCATTCCAGGAAGCAAATATTACAGGAATTACACTTCCCATTACCAAACACAATTACCTCGTGCAGGACACAAAAGATCTTCCAACCATATTTAAGGAAGCATTCTATATTGCACGGACGGGGCGACCAGGTCCGGTCCTGATAGATATACCCAAGGATGTCCAGAACGAAATAATCGAATTTGAATATCCTGAAGAAGTGAAGCTGCGCGGGTATAAACCCACTTATACGGGGAATGAACAGCAAATTAAAAAAGCTGCCTCTCTTATACTTAAAGCTGAAAAACCAATATTTTACGTTGGCGGAGGAATCATTTTTTCAAACGCCTGCGAAGAATTGAAGGATCTGGCTGAAACCATTTTGGCGCCAGTTACCACGACACTCATGGGAATGGGTGCCTTTCCATCGGCTCATCCGCTGTCTGTTGGAATGCTGGGTATGCACGGGACAAGATATGCTAATTATGCAATACAGGAATCCGATCTGATAATTGCTATCGGTGTTCGCTTTGATGATCGCGTGACCGGGAAGGTCTCGGCGTTTGCCCCGAATGCGAAGATAATCCACATAGATATTGACCCGGCAGAAATAGGCAAGAATGTACGTGTTGATGTCCCGATAGTCGGAGATGCAAAAAATATCCTGAAAAGCCTTGCAAGGTTTGTAAGGATCGAACAGGTAAAGACGGATGCATGGGTCAAAAAAATAAATGCCTGGAAAAAAGAATATCCGCTTACTTATAAGAAAGATAATTTACTTCGTCCGCAGTTTGTAGTCGAGCAGATAAGTGAAGTGTGCCCTGATGCGATAATAGTTACCGAAGTCGGACAGAACCAGATGTGGGCAGCACAATTTTTCAATTATAAAAATCCGCGCACCTTCATCTCAAGCGGCGGTCTTGGAACAATGGGTTACGGCTTCCCGGCGGCTATGGGCGCAAAGGTTGGAAAACCTGAATGTACTGTCATTGATATATCAGGAGATGGCTCATTCCAGATGAACTCACAGGAACTTGCAACGGTCGTACAGAACGATATACCTGTAATAGTTGCAATATTGAATAATGGTGTCCTGGGAATGGTGAGACAATGGCAGAAATTGTTCTTCAACCAGCGATATTCTGCAACATGCCTTAAAGAAAGCGTTGATTTCGTGAAGCTTGCAGAAGCTTACGGCGCTCTTGGCTTGCGCGCAACAAAGAAGAGCGAGGTAAAAGATGTTATTATTGAGGCTGTGAAGTCCGGAAGACCAACGGTCATTGATTTTGTGGTCGAGAAGGAAGAAAATGTTACACCAATGGTTCCGGCAGGAGCTGCCATCAATGAAATACTGGATCTGGAGTGATCGAAATGAAACATACACTCGCCATACTTGTTGAGAATAAGCCTGGAGTGCTTACAAGGGTCGCCGGATTATTCTCACGCAGAGGATTCAATATCGAAAGCCTTGCTGTCGGTGTTACTGAGAACTCGGATACCTCCCGTATTACAATCGTTGTGAGCGGGGATGACAATATCCTTGAGCAGGTTGAAAAACAGCTCAATAAGCTCATTGATGTAATAAGGGTAAGTGATATTCCGGCAGAGGATTCAGTAAGCAGGGAACTCGCTCTTATTAAAGTAGGTGTGGATTCAAATACTCGCGCTGAAGTTATGCAAATCGTGGATATCTTCAGGGCAAAGATAGTGGACGTTGGAATAAAATCACTTGTTGTAGAAGTGACAGGTGATGAGAGTAAGATCAATGCCATTGAGCAGTTGCTTCGCCAGTTCGGTATAAAAGAGATGGTGAGGACTGGAAAGATCGCCATGAATCGCGGGGCGAAGGTAGTGCAGAGTGAGAAAAGGTAAAGTTATTCATTTTTCCTGCAAATATTTCCGGTATAACTTGAAAAAAAGTGACCAGTTATAAATATAAGTATGTCAATTCAGGTCATTCGGTGATATTCATTGTTCACGATCGAGCACATCCATGCAAGAGAAATCCTGGATTCAAGGGGAAATCCAACTGTAGAAGTCGATATTGAAACAGAAAGCGGATTCGGGCGCGCAAGTGTACCCTCAGGCGCATCAACAGGCACGAACGAAGCGCTTGAATTGAGGGATAAGGACAAACGGTATCTTGGAAAAGGCGTTACAAAAGCTGTTACTAATGTCAATACAATAATAGCAGAGGCGATCCTGGGTATGGACGTGCGCGACCAGCGTGAAATAGACACAACAATGCTTGAGCTTGATGGTACCCAGAACAAATCCATACTTGGCGCCAATGCCATTCTTGGTGTTTCACTTGCTGTGGCTCATGCGGCAGCTGATTCTATCGGGATATCGCTTTATCGCTATCTTGGCGGTACAAATGCATTCACTCTTCCCTGCCCTACCATGAATGTCATAAACGGCGGGAAACACGCAGGAAACGACCTTGCGATACAGGAATTCATGATCCAGCCAGGGGGCGCAAAGACATTTTCTGAAGCCCTGCGCATGGGCGCTGAGACATATCATACACTTGGGGCGATACTTGTGAAAAAATACGGTAATTCCGCAGTCAATGTGGGCTACGAAGGCGGTTATGCCCCGCCGCTTAAGAACACGACCGATGCTCTTGATGCGCTCACGGATGCGATAGAAGTAGCAGGATATAATAAGAAGATAACAATAGGTCTTGATTCTGCCGCCACTGAGTTCTACAAGGATGGCAAATACAAAGTTGATGGAAAGAAATTTTCAAGCGGGGAATTGATAGATTTCTATGCGCAGCTTGTCGATACTTACCCGATCCTCTCAATCGAAGATCCTTTCGAGGAAGAATCATTCGAAGATTTTGCAGAATTGACTAAAAAATTGAAGGATACGATAATCATAGGCGACGACCTTTTCGTGACCAATGTAAAGAGGCTTGAGAAGGGCATAAAAATGAACGCAGGAAATGCACTGCTCCTCAAGGTGAACCAGATTGGCACGCTCTCCGAGTCATTTGACGCGGCGCGCCTTGCGCAGAAGAACAAGTTCAAGGTCGTAGTAAGCCACAGGTCAGCAGAAACCGAAGATACCACGATCGCTGATATTTCAGTTGCTATCGGGGCCGAGTTTATAAAGACAGGCGCACCGGCAAGGAGCGAGAGGAATGCAAAGTATAATCAATTGTTGAGGATTGAGGAGGAATTGGGGAAAGCGGGGCGGTTTGTGGGAATTCCATGAATGTTTTTTTCAATTTTTAAGGGGTTCTAAAATAGGACTTGTATATAATTACCCTTCTGTACGTGATCTGAACCAAAAAGTCGATGCCCAGGACGGGATCCGAACCCGTGACCTCCAGATTTCTCAGGAGACTCAAGCGCCTCTTCAAATATACCCTATGAGTCTGGCGCCCTAACCGACTAGGCCACCTGGGCAAACCCTCCCCTACATGCAAG
>JAPMTY010000097.1 GCA_026552835.1 Candidatus Methanoperedens sp. | reverse complement strand
CTGTCAGTATCCCTTTCTCTTCGATAATTAGCAAGCCTGTTCTCATATAATATGAAAAGAGTGCGCCTGACAATATTTAATAAAACACCTGTCGCCTGGGCTATCTTTTCATCTGTGACTTCACCTTCGGGCATATTCGCAACTACTTTGTATCCTTCCTCCCCAACAAGATTTATTAGATAACCTTTAATAACCGGATCATTTAAATCAATCAAAAAAATCACCATATCTTTATTATCTTTATAGGACTTTAAACTTCCGTTTTGCCCTTTATATATTGCGCCGATCTCCTCACTTTTTCTTGAACCATCTTGCGCGTTCTGGCGGTTGCAAGTATCGTCGTCACCGGTTCATCAGGATGAACTTCCTGTCCGGGGTTGGGAATGTCTGCTGCCTTCCCTTTACTCATGTATTTGACCAGCGTATCCGAAATATCCCTGTTTATCTTTAATTTCTTATCTGCATAAATAATATTCTTTGCGGCAAAACATCGGGGTTCTCTTAATGCGGGAAGCTCACCAGAAAACGATTTTATATGAGCATCAAAAACATTCAGGCCTGTTGAAAGCTCAACAGTGTCAATACTTCCCTGGAAGCGTGGATTTACCTCAATGACATAAAGGCCCTTATCGGTCAGCATGAAATCAATCCCATTTGAACCCCGAAGCTTGAATTCAATGGCGATCTGCTTTGAATATTCTTCCATCTCCTGCCTGGATTTTGTCTCGAAGGGAGTGACATTGCCACAATAAGCAAAAGGCAATCTTGTGAGCCTTGGGATACCAATCAGCTGTTCATTTACAGCGACAACCACCGCCTCATCCCCCGTACTTATTACAGAGGCGCTGCATGGTATTCCCTCCACGAATTCCTGGGCGATGAAATCATGTGAATTCCTTCTCTCTCTGAAAAAGTTCAATTCTTCACCGGTTCTGACAATAATATTCTTCAATCCACCCGACCCTGATTTTGGTTTGATAATAAGCGGAAATCCTAAAACATCCGCCTTATCAATTGTTTCAGTCCCAGGATGAGGAATCCCCATCGAGCTCAGCGACTTTGGGAGTTTGGATTTGTTTCCCGCTTCTTCCATTATTTCTTCAGTGTTGTTCAGGGCATTTTTAAATTTCAGGTGCTCAAACCCCGGCCCAAGGACAATGGCATCAGCGCCGCCAAAGGATTCAATCTTATGCTTTAAATCCGTTGCATCCATATTTTCAATGATATGCGCTTTTGTGGCGCATTTTTGCATATCTATATCCCCAAAACGGTCAAGGGCATAAACAGTATATCCTGTCCTTCTTGCCGAGCAGGCAATACTGCGGACGCTGTTTCCGATGACAATTACTTTCTTAACGCCTTTCATAATCCTCCATCCAAAATACCATGACCGTAAATTATAATCAAGAACATAATTTATTAACAAATTGCCGAACACTTTGCGCTCTTTGCGTCCTTTGCGGTGCATGATTATTTTCACCGCAAAGAGCGCAAAGGACGCAAAGATAGTTTGAATTGTTTGGTATTCAATTATAATATATTATGGTAATCCGTAGATTAACATAGAGTTATCTATAGACATGAATATTAATTTTACTTTGTCCAGTTGTCTTTAACCTCTTTTCCTGCCCTCTGTGGTATGATCTCACATTTTGCATCCGAAAAATGTGTTCTCAGGGCATCCTTGCCCGATGCAGCCTGTAACCTGTCAAGCGTGATGGCAAGCGCTGCAACCTCAGAATGCGGCTGGTTTCCCACAGCTATATTCCAGTCCGCAAGCCCGTAGAGTTCAGGCGGGACTTTTTCGGCGCCTACAATGATCATAATAGCGTCCGTTGAGATTTCGGGGATCGCATCGGGAAGATTTATGCCATACATTGTGAGATGAATTACTTTTCCTCCCGCTTCTTTCCACTTTTTGATCTCGCTTTTCCAGCTTGTGATCCTTTTGACGTAGAATGAACCTCCCCATCTTGCTCCCGCATCTTCCAGGCTTTTTTCTATGCCGCTGTCATCGGAATCAAGCAGCATCCCCTCAGCCCCCATAGCGCGCGCGGTAAGTGCAACGTGTGTGGTTATCCTCTGGTCTCTCTGAATACGGTGACCGAGCCTTAATATCACTATTCTCATGGGCTGTAAATATGCATTTCATATATATTTAATGCTCAGTAATCTTTTTATTTGCATCTTCCTTTGAGCATAATATTATTCTTTCTTGACCATAAAATATCAGAGGTTATTAAATAATAGTTTCCCCTAAACAAGAACGAATGAAAAAGTTAATAGAAAAATTCTGGACAATAAAACATCTTCTTTGCAGAAGCATTCCCCTTCGGCGGCTCAAGAAAAAAATTCCATTTTGGAATATTTCACAACTTCAGCTTTTTGTTTCCTTTCTGTCTATAGCTTTAACAATTTATATTTTTCATACAACATTTAGTATCCAAAACAGCGTTCTAGATTTACAAAAACAAAACACCATAAATGAAAATAGCAAGTTAAATGCAACTCCAACAATAAGAATAATGCAACATTTTAATAACACGCAAAACGGTGAAGTAAGAGTAAGTCCAACTGTTATAATTAAGAAAAACAGCGATAGGATTTTTATAATTAAATACTATTCAGTTTGGGGGTTTTTAAATAATGATCAATTATTAAATACAAGCTGGAGTTGGCCTTCTGAATTCAAAACTGTTGGTATTGAAAACGGCATATTTCAATTTCCAGATATTATTATTTATAATATAAATTATACGGATTTCGATATAAATCATACTAATCAAAGTAAAGAAAACAATTTATATTTAATTTATGATATCGATACTGAAGATGTGGAAAATAATTTAATTTATAGCTTCTCTGCAACAGCAAAAATAGACTTTGCATATTCAAATGGGGGGTTAATCGAATCACCTGGTTCATTTGAACCTGTGATTCTTAAATTGACTAAGACTAATTAAAAAAACGTATGAATCATAATAATTTTGTATAGATGTTAAGATTACCTACACGATTTGAACCGGTCTCCTTTTTTCCTTTTCACAAACGATTTAAAGCGATTTCTACGGGTTGACAGCAGCGACCAATTATAAAAGCGTGTTCTTCCTTTTAGAATATGAGCATTTGCATCCCTTCAACCACACAAAATACTTTATAGTTTTAAAGAGTTATGCGATAAAATGACTTTTATAAAAATGATTAACCCTGATAACTGCATCAAAATAAATAACCTTAAAAAAATATTCTTAGTTATACTATTATTGTTATCATTTATCTCAATGTCAAACACCGCCGTTGCCGTTTCTGAAATTACTTTGAACAAGGTAGAAAGACCACAAAGCGCTATACTTTTCATTGTTGATGGCTTTGGCTCTTCGTATTTTTATCCCGAATATTCACCAACAGCACTTGATGGATCAATACTTGTGAAAGCAAAGACGCATAACCTGTCATTCGGGGCAAGGATAGCAGATATAAGAACCGGACATCCCATCACGGGTATCGCACATTCCATGATAGTGACAGGTTTTTCAGATGCGAACGAAGAAACTGTGGGCTATCCGGATGCCACGATATTTGATGTCACAAGAGAGCACGGTTTTGCTAATCTTGCAGTTATGCAAACAGGCGATTTCATAAATATGCGAAACGAACAGGACATTATTTTGTATGCTCAGAACAATTCCGTTGATGATCCCCTGATCTCGATACAGGCAGGGAAGGCCCCGTCAGGTATCTATGATGTAATGTATGAGTGGAAGATGAAACTTCCCTCCTACCTGGATAACAGAAAAGGTGCAGAGAAATATTCCGCATTCAACAGGTGGGGAATTGATGCGGCAAATGCCGTGGCGACCGGAATGATAACAAAACACCCAACCCAACGATTCCTCATGACAATGAATGTGGGGGAGATCGATAGCGGTGGTCATAATATGGGGGATGATGATTATGTGAAGCTTATTGAGGCGCTTGATGCTGATTTTTATCCAATTTATAAAACAGCGCTTGACAATAATATCGCCCTTTTTGTCACGGCTGATCATGGCATGTCATTTGCCACGCTTAACGCAAGAAGGGGCGGGCACAGCGGGGATAAATATTCAACCAGGCTTGAAAGCATGAGAATCCCTCTCGTTATCCTTTCCCCGAATACAGTAACGGGAGTCATTAACGGAGAATATGGGCAGGAAGACATAGCTCCCACGCTTCTGGGTGTACTTGACCTGCCGGCACACCTCCAGTATGCAGACGGCAATGCCATCAATGTAAAAAAATATGCCAGCATTTTTGTAAGATCCGACCCTAAATACCAGGTATCCTTATGGAATAATGGCCAAAAAGTTTCCGAGCGCTCGGATTCCGAGCTTATTTTTACGGGGTTGCCGCTAAACTCAAGTTATACCCTCAAAGCAACTGGCGATGGTGTTAATTTTGAGGAAAAAGTGTCGCTTGATTCGGATAAGCAGTTCAATTTAATCAAACCTGATAGCGGACCCGGCATAAGTAACAGGGGTTTTATAGCAATTATCCTGATATTGATAGTGAATATCGCGGGATTGATTATCATCAGGCGGATAAAGGATTGAATGCGATAGAACACGGATTATACGGATGACACAGATCTCCACGTATGTCGAGAGCCATACGTCAAGGGTTGCGCGCCCTTGAGGACGCGTCCACGTATGCCAGGTGCGCTGGCATACGTGTGCACGGCGTCAACTGACGTGACGGTTGGGCGACGTCAACTGGCGCAACGGTTGACACGGATGCGCCGATCCATGTCATCCGTGTTCGATTTATACTGACTTTGAAAACATTCAAATCTCACACCTCCCAGAAATCCCAAAGTATCGAGGTATTTTTCAATATGCCAGAGCTTCTAACTTTAAATTTTTTGGGATTTGAGCTTTTATGATGGTTTATTTTAGATTTTAAAGCCATTCTATCAGATTTGCTGCAAGCTTTGTGACACTTTCTAAAGCTGAACGTGGATTTCACATGAGACACCCAATAACCCCAAAAGATAAAGAGCTTTCAAAGCAATATTATGGTTATTATGGGGGAATCAATGGCTGGAAAGAATATGAGCGAGAACCAGAATATAGGTTATGTAAGCTCAGTCCGGGGAAGCGTGGTGGACGTCCGATTTCCGAAGCAGCTTCCCGGAATTCATAACCATTTAAATGCAGGCAAGGATGGCAGCCAGATTCTTGAAGTAATGATCCACGTGGACACAGAAGTTGTTCGCTGCATCGCCCTTACACCCACCCAGGGGCTTGCGCGTGGCGAAAGGGTCATAGATACAGGTAAACCGCTGATGGTACCTGTTGGAGAACAGCTTCTAGGAAGGGTTTTTAATGTTTTTGGAAATCCCATTGACCATAAAGGGATCGTAAAGGCGGTTGAATGGCGCTCCATCCACCAGCCCCCGGTGGCCCTCTCCCGGCAGATCACAACTTCGCAAATTTACGAGACAGGAATAAAAGCGATCGATGTCCTCGCACCTCTGGAAAAAGGAGGAAAAGCAGGTCTCCTTGGAGGAGCGGGGGTGGGCAAGACTGTGTTGATAATGGAACTTATCCACAATATGGCCGGCAAGTACCAGGGAATAAGCATATTCTGCGGAATAGGCGAGCGATGCAGGGAAGGAGAGGAACTTTACAGGGAAATTAATGAAGTTGGGGTTCTTAAGAATGCGATCATGGTCTTTGGCCAGATGAACGAGCAGCCAGGTGCACGTTTCAGGGTAGGGCATGCTGCACTCACGATGGCAGAATACTTCCGCGACGATGCAAAGCAGGACGTGCTTTTATTAATAGATAACATCTTCCGGTTTGTACAGGCG
>JAPMTY010000096.1 GCA_026552835.1 Candidatus Methanoperedens sp. | reverse complement strand
GTGAGAAATGAGACCGGGATTAGCGCCATGGTCGATAACAGCGGTAGGCGCATCTTTCCAATCACGGGAAAGTTCACGCAATTGCATCTGGCGCCAGTAGAGCGACTTTTCATACGGGCTCTTTGTAAAAATTCCCTCACTGGGATCCCATAGTTCAACCGAAGTATTAACGTACAATACTTCGTGATCATGGCACCATTTTATAATATCATTGGCGCCTATATTCCACGCCAGGTCAACGAGCAAGCCCCCTTTATCCAGATATTTTGACAAAACCTGGTCTAAATTGTCCGGGGTAATTTTTTCACAAAAATATTTTAATCCCTGGTCTGTAAATTTTTTCAGGGCTTTTGATTTATCTTCAAAATCAATCAGGGTGATGTTTTTTAGCGGAACATCGAGCTTGTCTATTAAAATTGGGAGGGTGCATTGTGAAACTGAGCCATAACCTATAATGAGAATTTTATTGTTAAATTTTTTTTTCATGCTTTTATTTCATCCGCAGGAGGCCTAATAATAATTCATAGTTTTTAAATTTTTCCTTATTCGAAGAAATCATTGCTCATTAGCATTATCCATTTCTTCTTTGCCCGAGACGTAAACGTAATACGAAGATATAATTCTTCGTATTGACGACCTGCTGCCCGCCGATTTACGGCGATGTCGTGTGCTTCTCCAATATTTCCGTAGAGTATATGTGTATGCCTGACATAGAACCGCAGGTTTTGAAGCATACGGAGTATAGATTATGGACAAATTGGCGATTATCACAAGGAACACAGAAGAGATAGTAACAAAAGAAGAGCTTGAAATGCTGGTCAATTCAAAACATCAGCCCTCGGCTTACGTGGGCTACGAACCCAGTGG
The DNA here is from genome assembly GCA_026552835.1 of Candidatus Methanoperedens sp. Next base: position 13,520 of record JAPMTY010000096.1, on the reverse strand, counting down.
AAAAATTCACATGGGCCACGTACTTACGGTGAACAAGCTTCTTGACCTTCAGCAGGCTGGTTTTAAAATTACAGTGCTTCTTGCGGATGTCCATGCTTATCTTAACGAAAAGGGAACGATGGATGAGGTAAGAAAAATCGCCGAATATAACAAGAGATGCTTTATCGCTCTTGGTCTTGACGAAAAAAAGACAAATTTCGTGCTTGGCTCCTCGTATCAGCTTAAACCTGATTACATGCTGGATGTTCTGAAACTCGCCCGCAGCACCACGCTGAACAGGGCGAGGCGCAGTATGGACGAGGTAAGCCGGGACGCAGAGAACCCCAAAGTTTCACAGATGATATACCCGCTCATGCAGGCGCTGGATATTGCCCATCTTGGCGTGGACGTGGCAGTAGGCGGCATCGACCAGCGAAAGATTCACATGCTTGCGCGGGAGGGCTTACCCGAACTCGGATACAAGGCGCCCGTGTGCATCCACACGCCCATCCTTCTCGGGCTTGACGGCAAAAAGATGTCATCGAGCAAGGGAAATTACATTTCTGTTGATGATACGCCTGAGGATATGAAAAAGAAAATGAAAGGGGCGTTCTGCGTTGAAGGCGAGGTCAAGGATAATCCGGTACTTGCTCTTTTCAAATACCATATAATGCCCCGTTACCCGCAGATCATCATCAGGCGCCCTGAAAAATACGGCGGCAACCTGCAATATGAAAATTATGAAGCGCTTGAAGCCGATTTTGGAAAAAAGGCTCTTCATCCGATGGATTTAAAAGCTGCGGCTGCCGAATATATGAACGAGATACTTGAGCCGGTAAGGAAGCTGATGGTGGAAAAATGATTACGCACATTGTCTTTTTTAAGTTAAAAGACCGAAGCCAGCGAAGCGTTGAAAAAGCGAGGGATGTCCTGCTGGGATTGAAAGGCAGGATTCAACAGTTGCGGCATTTAGAGGTCGGAATTGATGTGCTCCACTCTGAGCGCTCATATGACATTGCACTTGTTACGAAATTCGATTCGCTGGAAGAGCTTGAGGCGTATCAAAAACATCCAGTTCATGTCGAAGTGGCAAAATACATGACTTCTGTGAGGGAATCTGCGGTGGCTGTGGATTACGAGTCAAAATGAATTATCCCAGATAATCCCCCTGTATCTTCACAACTTCAGTGCTATCTTTTGCAGCAGAATACCTATCCAGAGGTTCCCTGTTAAGTTCTAAAAATACCGGTCCCCATTTGAATTTGTTCAGGATGAGCGCAGCCTGCTCTTTCTCTCCCAGTATGTATAGCGCCGCGGCAAAAGCCTCAACTGTGCTGAGCTTGAAGGGCTTGCCGAAGTTCACTGCATTGGCAGCAAGAAGATACGGCAGCGCGCGGTGCTGGAGCCGCAGCCTCTGCAATACTGGGAATACTCTTTCAACCTCTACCCACGAACAGTCAAGCACTACGATACCCCTTCCTGCATCATCAGCCGGCGATAGTGCTTGCTCTGAAAACGGGTCAAGGAATATCGCCCCGCCTGGAAGTTTCCTGGGGTTATCATGCAGTGTGGCGAGGTTGAACCTGGCAAGCTTTTTCCCTGTGCATTTTTTGGGGTCGCACTGGTTGGCATGATAGAGATGGAGTGGAATCATGTGGTATAATTGATGCTGCAGGTTTATATTATGTCTGAATTCAGTCACTGACCTCGGAAGAAATCCGAAAGGAATCCACATGCTCGAGAGTTTTTGATTTCAGTTTGCTATATTGCCTTCCATTTATTTTGAAAGTCAAGGAGGAATACGGGTGAGGAAAATTATTCCGTCATGGCTGGAGAATTATACACAACTGTTGACACAGTCAACCATAGCTTCCAGAGGAACTGTGATATTGATATAGAATTATTCTACCCCAGATTCAATTAATTATATTAACTATTTTTAAGTATTGCATACCATCTATTAAGGATTTCATATATAGTGAATTCTTGATAGCTTTCCAGCGGCTTCGGAGCGGCTGCCGCTGCCACCGCCTGGGTGAGCGATTCTAATGGTGTTGAGGTTGGGCGGGCATTAACCTGTATAACAGGACGAATAGCAGCTGTGAATTGTGATTGCGTTTGCCGCGCGGTTTTTACCGGATATGTCCCGTTCCCAATGGTTGGACCTGTTACTTTAATAGTCTGCTGCTGATAAATATACTGTTCAGTGCTCACTGCATAATCGAGGTAGTTGCTATTGTAGTTGCGATCTCCTCTATTTACGGTGATTGTATGGAGTTCGCCATCATCATCTTCATATGTTATGGTCGTTGTTTTTGTATCATTCTCAGAATAATTCGATGCATTCAGTCTTACTCTCGTGTTCTCGACAGTATGAAATCTATAGGTACCTGAACTGTTGAACGTGAACCTGAACTTTGACCCTATGCCCCCAAGAACCTTCCCACCTTCCCAGAGGACGTTATCGCTCACTATAGTGATCCTGTCGCCTTCGTTGTCCATATTCATCCATTCTATAGAATCACCTGTGTTGATGTTCAGGGTCTTGCCAGTGTAATTGATAGTATGGTTAATATTGAATGACCTGACACCCCAGAATCCGAATTCTCGATCGGTAAATACCACGTACTTCTCTCCCGCGGCTGGAAATGAAGAAAATATCAGTAGTACTAATACCAGAAAAATTATCTTCCCGCTCATTTCTTAGGATCCTTGAGTTTATCTACTTTGATACTCAGTTTTTTATTTTTCTCTATTCTCTCTTTTATTTCGCGGATCACAGGTTTCAGGTCTATCAGTTTATAACCAGTTGCAAAAAAACTTGCCCAGGAATAGTAAAAGTACACATATAGCAGCAATGCTAAGAAAAATATCCCTATCATTATATTAAGCCCGTATATCGCACTCATTAGGATACCAACAGCCGGGATGGTCATTATAGGGCCGATAGCCCATATCCATGCAGTCGAATTGCCAAAAAGCTTAAACTCTGCTGTAATGAATACCCACCAGGACAGATATATTACAAGAATGAAATAATGGACTATACCCAGCGGGTATGATGAAATATACACCAATGCTGAAAATGTAAAGAATATAAGTACAAGTATCTTCGAAATAAATTTGAACGATACACCCGGGAGAATGAAAGCTTTTGTTGCGTCCATGTCCTCAGATCTCATGAAATAATCAAGTGTCGTGTTCAGCTTATGGTTCGTTCTGAACATTTCATTTTCTATTGAATCTATCCTGCCTGATGTCTCTGTAACAAGGTTCAGGACGGGCTTCATCCTGAAATCCCATTCCTCTTCCATTCTTTCTTTTGCTATCCTGTCCAGGATAGAATAGTAAATGCCCTGCCATACTGTCAGATAGGATAAAGTCATAACAAAAACATCTATCAGTAAAGCCACAGGGTTCCGGGTCGTTAGTATATTCACTATGAATGAGAACGTAGAGATTAGCGCTATAACGCCGCCTAATAAGATCGAACATATTGAAGATATCGGAGCAAGCTTTAACTTGAGTTTTCCTTTTGGTTTTTTGACCGGAAGGTTGATTTTTTCTTTCAATTCCTGTTCTGAGAGTTTGGGGAACACCTGTCCTATAATTTGAGGGTTCACATTTTCAGCCTGCTGCTCAATAATCGGTTCAGCAGATGCTTCTACAGGAACATCATCAGCTTTTTTCGTATTCGAAGATTCAGTCAGGCTTAACTTGAGTTTTCCTTTTGATTTTTTGACCTGTTCATTTGTTAGCTTTAACTTGAGTTTTCCTTTTGATTTTTTGACCTGTTCATTTGTTATCTCTGGATCACTCATCGTTTCTCCCTCTGCATCATCATGAAATAACCCAATAGTGCGAAGATCGTAAGAACTACTCCCCAGGCCTTTATAGTCACTGAAAGCTTCTGCATGAAAGTGAACCTGTCTCCGAATTTATATATAACGCCCTGTTTCGAATAATCAGTGATGAACAGTGCGCCAAGATCCCTGACAACGAGCGGATGGTTATTAATCTGGATGGCTTTGGCTTTAACATTTTCCAGTTTCGTATTGTACTCATCTTTTCTGGGATTGTTATCGCCTTTTGTTATTATCGCACTGTTGCTTATGCTTATTACCCTGTGGCTTATATCATTATTGTTCGTTTTTACACTGAACGTAATGATATCACCAACTTCTGGTGTTAAAAATATAGATTGGACGATAATCATGTCTCCCCGTTGAAATTCCGGTTTCATCGAGTCTGAAACGATAACCATAGGTGAAACCAATTTCAAACCAAGGATGGCGACCATGGCAAGAACGACTATGAATAGCAGCCAGTCCCTTCCAGTTGTGTCTTTCTTCAATTCTGCACGTCGGGGTTTGTATTGTGAAGCTATCAGACCGATTATTATTCTGTTCTCTTTTTTGTAGAGATAGAATACTGCAAGAAGGAACAGGACAAATCCGGATACAATAAGCCCTTCTGATATATCTGTTCCTTGGTAGGTCAGGTCCATCGTCATTCACTCCAGTTCGCTTTTAGACCGCCGTGAGATTCATGGCACTTATTGCAATCCCTTGATAACAATGGCTGATGAGTGCTCAGGTCGTGACAATCACTGCAATATACTATCTTTGCTGCATGAAATTCTTGCGGACTTGCGGTCGTGTTCCTGTGGCAATCTTTGCATCCCAGTGCACTATGGTTTGAATACGGTACACGGTCCTGGCTTATGATATCTTGAACCGGAGCATGGCACATAATGCATTGGACTCCGCTATTGAAATTGTGGAGTCCTGTTGGTGCCGGATTTGAGATGGTAGTAGTGTATGTGCCGTTATACTCCACCGACCCGTTCGCTGCAACGCTGTCATTCTCAAACGGGAATACGAGACGGTTCCGCACTACTACCTCGCTTACCAAAGTGGTGTGACACATGATACACGCTTCGTTCAGTCCAAGATTTTGTGAGGACTTGTTAGCCTCACTGACGATCAGTGAGTGCGCTTCTTGATAATTATTGATAGATGAAATGTTCTGATGGCACTCCATGCAGTATGGCATGTATGCTGAATGATAGTCCTCTGTGGCGTTCCTGCCAGATGTATTGATAGGGTTTGAGTGACATGATATGCACCCGCTTTCCCCGTCAAGATTCCGGTGCATTGCGTTCACGCTTCCTGAGTCTTCAAGCTGCGCCAGAATATCTCCATGACATTTTGAACACGGGGCGCTGCCATTATAGAATGCGTGGGAATCAACTAATAGAGATACTGTGCTTGGAGTATTCCACAGTATCATTCCTATAAGTGCTACAAGCAAGAATCCATATTTATTTCCATTCATAGAATGCCGTATTCTTTCCGAGAATATTCCCTCTGTTACCGGTGAAACGGATAGTAAGGATAAGTAAATCACCAGTTTTGGGTTTGAAAGAGTCTCTGAAAGTGAGAGTAAGGGTGTGGTTTTCGTTCCCTTTTACAAAGGGTTCAGATGCCCAATAACTTATTGGATCAGCTAATAAGGATTCGTTCCTTGCAATTACGCTGATATCAGGGAAAACTACCGGAGAATCAGTACCTTTATAGATAACCTGGGTTTGCTCGAAGGTTATGTTTGTGACTATTGGCGACCCGTCTGATTCATTGACACCTGTTGAGACCGTTAATTTCAACGCTGGTTTACCGATGTTCAGTGTGCCTTCTATCTTATCAAAAGATACATATACTGCTCCAATTATGAGCGCGACAACGATAATCGTTATAAAGACCGTGGATTTTTTCATATTTATCAACCTTTTTTTATTGACTTAATAGTTATTAGTTATTATGTTGTATTAATATAGAATGTTTTATGGTGCGTTTTTCATGAGAATATTATTAAATGTTATATGAGGATAATATACGCTGAAATATTTCATAAAGCGTGAATTGTTTATAATTTACAACTTTAGCATAAATCCCTGCAGACATTTCGTTGGTCGATAAGGCAGATCCAGATACCGGATTCGATGTCGGGTGTAAGCCGTGGCATTTTGGGCATATCTGGGTGAGGTTATCCTTATGGATGACATGTACCTGCCCGCCGTGACATCCACTACACTCATTAATAGTTTTATCCGGTATGGCATTGCCGTTATCACCATGGCATCTCCTGCATGAGCCGGATATGTTCCCGTGAATTGTGTGGAACACATTTAAGTCTTTGACTTCGTGACATATTTTACAGGTATTCGGGTTATGCTGGGCTTCAAGTTTTGGAATATCCATTTTATTCGATGCATCCCTGTAATCGTGACAATTACCGCAATCATCCCCAGTTTCCTCTGCCCCGTAAGAGAATCGCCCATTGTGGCAATCATTACAGATAAATTTTGTGTGGCTGTTCGGCACTGTTGATAGTGACGGGATAGTTAAAAAGGTAATAATTAGAATCAGGCTTACCGAAATCTTGAGTTTTGTGTTTTTCATGGGATTTCGCCATCCTGCAAAAAAAAAGAGATGGGATAAACCCATCCCGATTGTATCTTACTTTATTCAACCTGTGCTGTTCGATATTGCTTCTCCTGTTGCAGAGAATCCGCTGAGGGTCCAGCTTCCTCCAGAGGAGACATTGGCATCGAACGTGTAGGTCATGGCCTTCCTGTAGGTAATGTCCACTGCAACGTGAGTGTGACATGCTACACAAGCGCCATTTGATATGCCGTCTTTCTGTCTGGTGATTGAGTCGTTTGTGGTCTGGAAGTTGGTGTGTGCTTCAATTACACCAGTGTCGTTAGTTTTTGCCGTCAGACCGAAGCCGCCAGCCCAGAGATTTCTCATCTGCTGACCGCCCAACGAACCGCCGCCATAGTGACAGTTCGAGCAGTCTGAAAGGGCGCCTTGCTCATGACCTGGGGGTGCCTCTCCTGCGTGGCATTCCATGCATGATACAAGTGATGCTGCGTGGTATGTCGTTCCGGGGTTGACTACTTCAGAGCCGAGACCGTCAAGTTTAATGTCAGGATATGTTCCTGTCATGTTCCACTGCGCTGCTTTTACACTGGACAGTCTTACACCAGTATATTTGGTTGTAGCATTAGTATCCTTTGGGGAACCGTCTGCATTCAGTAGCTCTATTGGTGATGCTTTTGACGGACTCCCATGACTCAGTATTGGTGTAAGGGTTGCATCGACACCTGGATGGCTGCTGGGACTGACTGCGAAAGCGAGTGATCCAGTAATTGTCACTGTACCATTGTTTGGAATACTTGCGGGGAATAATCCGGACTGATAGTCTGTCTCTGACATGACCAGTGTTCTGTTGTTCGTGCCATCTGTATATGCCAATGAATATATCACGGCATCACCGCTGGCTTTACCCGCTTCAATCCTGTGACACATTTCGCATGTAAACGCTACATGTGGTGCTGAAGCTACAGATGTTAATTCAGCATTTACATCGCCGTGACATTTTACACAGTCAATCTGGTTTCCTGTTGCGTCAATATTGACGAAACTGTGCTGTCCTGCGAACAACGCCACCGTTGACGGCAGGGCGAACACGCCTACACTTACTAGCGCAACTAAGGCTAAAGTAAATTTTGCGTTCATTTTATGTTTTCACTCCTATCTTTATTTTTATATGGTATAGGCTCGCTTTTAGGAACAGAGCAACACGATTGTTAAAACAGCCATGTACTCCATAACAGACATGTTCCAAACGAGTCCAATCTATCCATGCCCATGATTGGGCTTAACATAACATTCAAATTCAGATGATATAACCTTAATTCGCAAAATATTTCGATTAAAGAGCTTTTAATAGAAAAAAAATTCTATATATAACTTTATTTCCAAAAAAAAAGCTTAATTATAACTTTATTTCCAAAAAGGTATTTATATCATTTATTTAGATAGTTATTCTAACCTCTGCAGTAAAATAATTAACCTCCTATCCAATCTGTTAAGGGTTTTCTTTTCTGCAGGGGGTTTTTATCTTTTTCATGAAAAAAGGAAGTGAAAGTTTCTCAATATTAGCATCTTTATTTCAAATAATGATTGTAGAGTATTGATTTAAAACGTAGGTTTTATAGAACGAGCTGTTAATATAAGTCTGCAAAGCAATGGAGGATAACGTATGTTAACTGACTTTTTTAATGAATATCCGGATATTGTCCTCTTCATTCATGGGCTGGTCTTTGTAATCCTCGGGACTATTATCTTCCTGCAACTTAGAGTTACAGAAAAAAGCGAATACAAATTGTTGAACATTTTGTGGCTTTTGGCATCTTTTGCGGTTACTTATGGAATATATGAATTTATGAATATATTGATCAATATGTTTGCAGCAATCAACGATAAATTTGTTTTTTCATTTTATATTCTAAATCCCACTTTTTTATTTATATCATATCTTTGCTTGTTTTTATTCGGTTATCAACTAATTAATATCAACCGGAGAAAACCCCCAAGCATATGGTTTATATCAATAATATTGATTTTGTTTTTTGAAATTATAACATATTTAGAAAGAAATAATTATAATCAATTGGAAGATATATCAAATTACTTTTTGGGTTTTCCAGGCGCGATTTTAAGCGCCATTGGATTTCTTTTATATTATGAGAGCGAATCTAAAAAATTAAGTGAAATCAACGTTAAAAAATATTTTATTTTTGCTGCTTTATTTTTTGGAATTTATGGAATATTGGGGGTAATTGTTTCCAGAGATAGCTTTTTTCCAGCTTCAGTGATGAACCAAACATCGTTTATTTACCTGTTTGGAACTCCTGTTGTGGTTTTCCGTACTGTGACTATAGTGGGAATTTTTTGGTCTCTTTGGCATATAGTGAACATTTTCAATATAGAGGGGACTTCCAAACGTAGGCGTACTGAGGAAAAAATACGAGACCAAGCCGCTCTTCTTGACAAAGCACGAGATGCTATTTTTGTTTGGGATATGGAACACCACATTACCTATTGGAATAAAAGCGCTGAGCGACTGTATGGTTTTACAGAAGAGGAAGTCATTGGCAAGAATAGCGATGAGTTCTTGTATAGAGAAGAGTCACCTGTGTCCATCGAAACCAGAAAAAAAGTGATAGAAAAAGGAGAATGGACAGGCGAACTGCGGCACCGAACAAGAGAAGGTAAGGAAATCATTGTAGAAAGCCGCTGGACTCTGGTTCGCGATAACGAGGGGAAACCCAAATCGATACTCGTCATCGATACCGACGTTTCGGAGAAAAAGAAGTTAGAAATGCAGGTATTGCAATCTGATAAACTTGCCACAATAGGAAATCTTGTGGCAGGGATGGCCCATGAGATCAATAATCCCTTAACCAGTATATCCCTCCATACGCAGATATTGTCAAAGAAAATATGGGATGAGAACACCAAAAGTAGACTTAAGATCATCGATAATGAAGCCTGTAGAGCAGCGCGAATAGTGAAGGGATTACTGGAATTCTCTCACCAGTCAGAACCAAAACTAAGTCCAGTAAACATAAATAGTGAAATAGATAAAGTACTGGAAATCCTTCACCCTAAGTTAAAAGGTATAAGGATAACAACTATCCTTAAACCTCTCCCATCCATTATGGCAGATAATGAGCAGATTCAACAGGTTATTATGAATATACTGATGAATTCAGTACAAGCCATTACAACAAACGGAGAAATAATGATTAAGACCACAGCAGAAAGGGATACTATAGAAATTAGTATAACTGATAATGGTTGTGGTATTCCTCAGGATAACATCCGTAAAATATTTGACCCTTTCTTCACAACTAAAAACCCAGGTGAAGGAACAGGACTTGGACTCTCGATTTGTTATGGCATTATCAAAAACCACAATGGTTCAATTGATATGAAAAGTGAAGTTGGAAAAGGAACATCGTTTACAATAAAATTGCCAAATTGATGCTATGAAGACTATTTTAATTATTGAGGATGAAAAGGTTATCCGGGATGGATTGGTAGAAATACTAAAAGAAGAAGGCTTTGGGGTAGATTCTGCCGAGAATGGTCAAATGGGACTTGATATGATCAAGAAAACAGATTTTGATATTGTCGTGACTGACCTTGTTATGCCCGTTGTTGGAGGAATGGAAGTCTTACGGGAAGCTAAACTTATAAAACCCCGAACCATCGTAATTCTGATTACTGCATTTGCAACAGTCAATAATGCAGTTGAAGCTATGAAAGCAGGAGCATCAGATTATATTACAAAACCATTTAGAGTAGATGAGGTGATAACAAAAATCCGGAAGGTTCTTGCAGAAGCTGAGTTTGAAAAATTCCAGCTATTTGATTCTGATTTAATCAAAGCAATATCAAATCAAATAAGAAAGGATATAGTAAAACTTCTATATAAAGAAGGTAAGCTTAAGTTCACAGAGATTCAGCGCGGGCTTGGGATTGAAGATCCTACTAAGTTAAATTTCCATATGAGGGTGATGAGAGTACATAAAATTATAGAGCAGGACAACGAGAAATTTTATAACCTGACGCCTGTTGGAAAGAAATTGTTCGAAACATTAACTTGACTTTGTTACATTAACCTGAATTTCTGCAAGCCAAATTCATCCAATACTGTCTACTACATCATCGGAATGTTTTTTTGAACCGTTGCCATAGGATTTCATACCGTTACTCGTGAACTGGTGCCATCGCTTGCAACTACATCGCAGTTATTAGGTTTGTTGCTGTTGTTTTAACAGAGCGTCCCTGCCTCCTAGTTAAAATGATAGAAACAAATATGTATCCTCGTGAGACCTGACTAAAGAAGGATAATTGATGCGGAGGATGGGATTTGAACCCACGAATTCCTACGAAACCAGCCCCTCAAGCTGGCGCCTTTGACCTGTCTGGGCAACCTCCGCAAATAAGATATCTCTTATAGCAGAGCCTTACCATATAAATAATGCCCTGATAAGAGATTTTTCTTCAAAGGGTATTAAGTATCTCACCTAATTGTTCGGCTCTTTTCCTGATACTGCCCACAGCCTCAAGAGCAAGTTCGGTAGCTGTGAGGGCGCCAGTTGTTTCGAACGTCATTACAAATGAATCCGGGTCAGAACTTACCTTAATTGAATCCATATCGCATGCGTCTTCACACAACCTGCACATTGAACATTCGATAATGTCCACAACTTTTACTTTGTTCCCTTCCATTTTCAAGATATCACGGGGACAAACTTCTATGCATTTGCCGCAATAATCGCAGTTACCGATCGTTATCACGGGCATATTCTTGAACCCACTTGCAACGCCGGCCTGCCATTTGCTGTGATTCCTGCCGGTTCCAAGCCTTGCGATTGCTTCCACTACGACCTTATGTTTCTCCTTAAGTTCGATAATAGGTACTGTCGCATCAGCCGGGCGCACTTCCGGGTCTGTTGAAACCATATCGCCTGAATGCACAATCTTGGGACCTTCGGCACTCAGTGTCAATGAAACCTGACATAACGTGCAGCCTGCGCCTTTGCAGGAACAATCCTCACTAAGGGTATATGATTTCGTATCAGTTTTCAGGGGAATCAAACCCAATCTCAAAGAGAGCTGTTCATCGAAGAGGACAGAGGTATTTTCATAGATATTAACATCATCAATAGCCAGTACCGGGACTTCCGCAAGAACGCTCCTTCGGAATGCGTTGGCAAAAGACGTGGAGACGCCAGATAAAATAAATCTGGCTTTGCGTTCTGACAATTCTATTATGTCAATATCCATCTTACACGCGCCTGCCTTTCTTAGGTTTTGTGCCGTCGTGCGGGATTGGAGTCACATCTTCTATGCGTCCTATCTTTATGCCTGCACGGGCAAAAGCACGAATCGCAGCCTGCGCGCCGGGTCCGGGGCTTCTCTGCATGTTGCCGCCGGGCGCCCTTACCTTTATATGAATACCGGTGACGCCTTTATCGCGTATTTTGTCAGCGAGCTGGTTTGCCATTTGCATCGCAGTATAGGGGGAACTTTCTTCCCTGTCCGCTTTGGTGACCATGCCGCCGCTGCTTTTAGCTATTGTCTCAGCGCCTGTTAAATCGGTGATAGTTATCAGGGTATTATTAAACGAGGAATATATATGTGCTACACCCCATTTCTCTGTTGCCATTGTTAAGCCTCCATCTTGGGTTCATTTTTTGTTTCAACCGTTTCAGGTTTTGTTGTTTCATTCGCAACGGCCTTTCCAACCTGTCCCGGTCTTGACGCATGCGATTCGTTTGATAATGCTGAACCGCCATAGTAGTCCAGGAGCAGTTCCTCATTCGAGGGCACTATATAACCCGGGATAGTGACCTTCCTGCCCCCGACCGAGATATGCCCGTGCACAATGAACTGCCTTGCCTGTCTTACTGTATTGGCAAGTCCCTGTTTGTGAACCTGGGTCTGAAGCCTTCTCTCAAGGAAATTAGTCACTTCAAGAGAAAGAATATCATCAAGTCCGGCATCGGTTTTCAAAAGACCGTACCGTTTCAGCCTGTTAAGGATGTTCTCGGAATCGGTTTTTATATGACCTTTCAATTGCCCTTTTGCGCTCTCTGCAAGCAGTTTTCTTGCCAGTTCCCTGTATTTTTTAAGAGAGCTGTGGGCTTTCCAGACCTCTCTTTTATTTCGAAGGCCGTACCTCTTTACAAGTTCGACTTCAGGCTCTATCCTTGCAGCCTGCCATGGATGTTTTGGAGTTTCATACGATTTGCGATTTTTTCCTGGGTAGCCCATTATTTACCAGCTCCTGCTCCTTTTGGTTCTTCCTTCTTTCCTTCTTCTTTAGCCGCTGCAGCTTTTGCCTGGATTGCCGCTCTTGTGACGCCTACAGTCCTTCCTTTCCTGCCTGTTGACCTGGTGCGCTGACCGCGTACCCTAAGACCCTTGTCATGCCTTACTCCCTTGTATGAACGCATCTTCTTCATCAGGTTCAAATCTTCGTTAAGGCCCAGCATAACGTCTATTCCGATAAGATGCCTGTCTTCGCCTGACATTATATCGTTTTGCTTGTTGACCATCCATGTTGGAACAATAGTAGTTATGTTATCTACAGATAATTGTAATTTTTCCAGTTCGGCGTCCTTGAGATATCCGATTGTTGCTATCGGGTCAAGTCCTGCATTGGTAGAAATGATCTTTGCGGTTCTCCGGCCGATGCCTTTTATTCCCGTGAGCGCATACTGCACGCTTCTTTTTCCTTCAAGATCAGTGTTGGCGATACGCACGATGTGTCTGATTTCAGGTTCGCCTTCTTTTGTTTTGGGAACTTCTTTTTTACCCTCTTTAGGCGCTCCTTTTCGCTCTTTTTTCGGGTGTTCTTTCCCTTCGCCTTCCCCCTCGTGCTTTTCGTGCTTCTTTTCTTCTTTTTTCTCTTTCTTTGCTTCTTTTGGCACTTCTGCTTTATGCGCTTCTTTCTTAGGAGCCTCCTTCTTAGGAGCTTCCTTCTTTGTTTCTTTTACTTCTTTTGCTTCTTCTTTTTTAGCCATCTGATTCCTCCTGTGGCTTTAGCCCCGGATTTATCCGGCGCAGCCCTCACATTCGGGCAGGGCTTATAGTGGGGCATAGCATTTATATTTT
>JAPMTY010000095.1 GCA_026552835.1 Candidatus Methanoperedens sp. | reverse complement strand
TGCGGATGTTGATTTCATTGCGCGTGCCCCGGACGGGAAAGGCGTTGAGGAACTTGTCCAGAAAGAGGTCGTAAAATCATTAAGGCAGAAAATACCTGTTGAGCAGGCATTTGATTATTACCAGGTGAGCAAGAAGAGAAGAATTGCCATACTTGCCGCAACAAAGAAGAAAGCTGGAAAAGGCGAATCCGTAATTCCAGATGAAGTTGAAGTAAAACCAGCAGAAGTTCCTGAATTTGAGTCACAGCCAGAAAAACCAAAGTCAAAGATAGAATACAGGCAGGAATTCAGAGGGGAGCCAAGACAAGAACCAAGAGCGGAACCCAGGGAAGAACCCAAGCGTGAGAAAGAGGTTAAAGAGAGCCCATTCCAGGAACACATAAAAGAGTTAAGCGGAACCCTGAGTGCGCGCTTCATAGATGAAAATAATAATACATTGAATGAAGTTCCGGTTCGCGATCTTGCAACAGCCTTGAAAGATGCTAATGGCAACATAAAAAGCGTAGTATTCGATGGCGTAATAACCCAGCGCATCGTAGATATTGCATCCGACAAAGGAATTGAGAACCTGGTAGGCGCAAAAATGGGAAGTCTCGTAAAAAGCCCTGCCTCGATCCATATCGAAACCTCAAACCAGCTATAAGGAAACGATGTGGGTAAAACCCTGCCCGGACTTCTCGCCGGAAAAACCGTTGTTCCTTTGCATACTAGCAAATACAGAAACAGCGAAAATTCCAAATATATCCGCGGCAGGGAAATCCCCGGAACTTACCGATTTTACTCCTGCCGCAGATGCTGAGCTTGTTGAAACGGGAAATGCCATAAGCATCAACGGGCCAGCGATGACGCCATCAGGCGCTCCATCTCCTGCCGTCCTGACAAGGGCGTCAATGCTGCTGACAGGGCTCCCTTGCATTTTTATCAACTCAGGCCTTCGCGTACGTCCCCAGATCCCGACCATCGATCTTAATTGTCAGCCGGGCGGAGATATCCGAAAAGGGCATGCAGTTGTCGATGCGTATGATATTTACAGGAAATCCCGCGCACTTGGTGAAAAGCTGGGAAAACTCTCTGATTTTGTGATAATTGGTGAAAGCGTGCCCGGCGGCACAACTACGGCCTTGGGTGTGCTCAAAGCTCTTGGTTATGATGGTAAAGTCTCATCCAGCTTCCCGAAAAATCCTCTAAGTATCAAGAACAAAGTCGTTGAGGAAGCTATGAGAAATTCCGGAATATCCTTTGGGAGTTTAAGGGGCAGGCCTCTTGACGCTGTAGAATGCCTGGGCGATCCAATGATGGCGGCGGCTGCAGGACTTGTGGACGGGCTTGACAGGAAGACCGTGCTTGCCGGAGGAACACAGATGGTCTCGGTTTTGAGCGTCATTAAACATCTTGGTCTTATGCGTGATGTTTCTATTGCCACGACATGTTATGTGGCTGATGATAAAAGCGCAAATTTCAGGGAAATGACCCAAATTCTTGGATATCAGGCATTTGCGGCAGACCCCGGGTTTGGAAAATCAAGGAGAAAGGGGCTTGCCATGTATGAAAATGGGGATGTAAAAGAAGGTGTGGGGGCAGGCGGCGCAATGTTTGCAGCTTCAATGATGGGTTTTTCCCAGAAAGAATTCAGGGAAAAAACAGAAGAAGTGTGCGACAGCATCTTCGGGACATGAATTATTTCATTATATCCTTATCGATGTTGGCTGCAAGTGTCTTCATTTTATTATACCATTCATCAATATTTCCCTGCACCATTTCTTTTAGCCGGGCAGGTTCAAGAGCAATGTATTCATAGTAATAACCGCCATCTTTTATCGTTTTTGTCTCGCGGTGAACAAGCCCGCATGTCATCAGGTTTTGAAGCGATCTGTATGCTGTGCTTCTTTCCCTGTTAAGAAGTTCGCCAAGGCGTTCTGCTGTCATTGGGCCTTTTACAGCAAGTACTTTGTAAGAATCGATATCTATAGTCTTAAGTCCGAGGATACACTTTGCGATATCATCGCATTTGAAGTCTCCACGGATCATTTCGGGAATAGATCTTGGCATGTTATCACGTGTTTTGCATGTTTTATACAAAACCTATCTATACATATAAGTTTAAATAACTTATGAATGAAGGATCAGGGATCGATAATCGTTCTGGGATGTAAGAAATGCGGTAAGTGTGACGGGATTTGTGAAACGGGTGCTTTGACCCGTGTTGACGGTATAGCCAGGATTGAAAATGAAAAATGTTCTCTATGCATGCGATGCATTAAAATCTGCCCGAATAAAGCACTTGTGTATCTCGATTGAAGCTAATATATTAAAGATGACACAATAATTTTATATTACCCTATCGCCAATATAGGGTTACGCTTTATGCGTGAGGTGAATATATGGTATTAACTTTAGGAACAGCTATAGTAGGAATATTACAATTAGTTATTTCAATTATACTTGCAGTTGTTGCATTGTATATTGGATTTTCAGTATTTGGAAAAATAACTAAAGGTATTGACGAAGAAAAGGAAATTGCAAAAGGTAATACTGCGATCGGAATTATTGTCGCATCAGTATTCATTGCGATAGGAATAGTTGTACAGTCAGGAGTTCAGGGTATTTCAGTGGGTTTATCACAGGCTATGCAGGTTGGTCTCCTGTCAAGTGGAGGTATTGCGATAATCATAGTCAGTATAGTTCAACTGGTACTTGGAATAGTTCTTGCAATTGGAGCGATCTATCTTGCTTTAAATATTCTCGACAAATTGACCACAGGGATCGATGAATTTGGGGAACTCAAGAAAGGAAATGTAGCCGTGGCGCTTGAGATGGCAGGTGTAATAATCACAGTCGCTATCATCATCCAGTCTGGTGTACTTGGCCTTACAGCAGCTTTGATTTAAAGCTTAACTCTCAGTTCATTCTTTTTTTTTTTGTTTTTTTTAGAAGTATTTTTTATTTAGAGAAATCATTAAATAAACGCTTATATCCTGCTTTGACAATCTGAATAGGTGATCCCATGAAAGCAATAGAAAAAGCAGAAGGTATCGGGGGGATGCTCACAGCATTCAGGAAACTAGCTCGCGGTCGGAAAAAGGTAACCTTTATCGGCTGCCCTGGTTGGTGCAATCCGTTCGCTGAACTTCTTGGATATGTATTACGCGATGCCGGAAAGGAAATGGTATTTATCCCCAATCTCAGGAAAGAGCTGGCGGCAAAGGTTGAAATGACCGATTACGGTATGCAGCTTGGGGAAAAAGCAGATCCATCTTCTGATACTGTTGTTCTCCTGGGAGGACTTGCGATGCCCAAAATGGAAGTAGATGTCAATGGCCTGAAAACCATGATAGAAGAAATAACCAGGGGATATCCCGACCGTCAAATTCTTGGCGCCTGCATCGGAGGAGTTTTTGTGAAAGCGGGATGGGATAAATTGATCGATTTTGATTATCTCATTGATGCTGACATGGAAGTTATTACTTACGGGTTCAAATAGGAATTATGAACAAGCTCGCAAAACTTTTTATAAAAACAAGCCTGATATACCTTGCCCTGAGCGCGATTCTGGGTGTGCTCATAACCATTGGCCCGGGATACAGCTTCATGCATTCACATTTTGCCCTGATAGGATGGGTATCCTTCATGGTTTTTGGCCTTGCTTATGAGAGCATCCCGCGCTTTAGCAATAAACCCCTTTTTAGCAGGAAACTCGGAATGTGGCAATTCTGGCTTGCTAATATAGGATTGATCGGGCTTGCGATTTCATATCCATTTATGAAAATGTATATGCTAAAAGGAAAGGATAGTTCTGATGCTTTTGTGGCTGTTATGATATTTGGCCTGATCGAAGCTGTTTCATGTTTCATATTCATATATAATATCTGGAAGTCAATGGATCATCAAGGTTCATCGAAATAGGTGTAAGGTAATAACAATGGAATGGAAACCAGATGCTTTAAAAGAACTCGAAAAAGTCCCCGAACATGTCCGGAGCATGGCAAAAATGGGCATTGAAACGGCTGTCGAAAAGAAGGGAAAAAACACTGTCACCATTGAAGATGTGAATGAAGCAGCAGCTCAATTTAAGGCCATAATGGGAAAAGGGGAAAAAGAAGGGAAAACTACAAAGATCGCAGTCGTGCGATGTGAGATCGTAAGTGAAACATGTCCTGGCGTCGCATGCTTCAAAGCATTCAACAAACGAAAGGTGCATTTTGAGCAATACGGTAAAGATGCCGAGATCATCGGATTTTTCACATGCGGTGGATGCCCTGGCAGGAGGATTTTCAGGCTTGTGGACAGCCTCATGAAACATGATGTGGATGTAATTCACCTGAGTTCATGTATGATGCTTGAAAAAAGCTATGCAAAGTGTCCGCATATTGAAGAGATAAAACAGATGATACTCAACAAAGGTGTGAAACTGGTGGAGGGGACGCACCACTAACATAACTTTTATGTCGTGAAAGCCCATTATCATATTGGGCGTTTGGAAAGCTTTAATACTGTTCGTAACTATACGAATAAATAAGAGGACATTATGACAATAACAAAAGACATGACAATAGAGGACGTGGTTAACCAGTATCCGGAGAGTATGATGGTATTCATGAAGCATGGCCTGCATTGTGTGGGATGCCATGTATCTGCATTTGAAAGCATTGAAGACGGCGCAATGGCGCATGGTATTAATGTTGATGCGCTGGTGGCAGACCTGAATAAAGTCGTCTCGTCAAGAAAGCCAAAATCCTAAATACGTTAATGCAGTTGTGAGTTCGCACCGAGTTCGTGTGAGTTCGTTGTTGTTATGAAATAACTCTTGTGCCAGCTTTTCCAGCAAGCGCATCAAGTGCCTTATCAAGGCTTGAAATGATCGCGGTCTTGCCGCCTGATTTTACGAACTTAACAGCGGCAAGCATTTTTGGTTCCATGCTCCCCTTCCCGAAATGCCCTTCTTTTATGTATCGTTCGCCTTG
>JAPMTY010000015.1 GCA_026552835.1 Candidatus Methanoperedens sp. | reverse complement strand
TGTTGAAGTTACAAAGCGCGCGGTTGAGAGCGGGATGTGGACTTTGTATGAAGTTGAGAACGGTGAGAAAAAAATCACATTCAAGCCCGGGAAAATGAAATCAGTCCGGGATTATTTGATGATGCAGGGGCGATTCCGCCATATGAGCGATGAAGATATCAAGAAACTCCAGATGTGGGTATGCAAGAAATGGAACCTGCATTATAAGGAGAAAGGCTCACCTGAGGTTTGCGAAATTGCCCCGCCTGAAGAACATCATGCTGTTACCGAGGAACACAGGGAGATGTATGGACCATGACGAAGAAAATCAAACCTAAACTTTATACACTCAGCACATGCGTGCACTGCAAAGCAACGAAGCGATTTTTAAAGGAAAACGGGATTGAATTTGATTATAAGGATGTGGATAAATTAGATGGTGAGGAAAGAGATGAAGTTAGAGATGAAGTGATGAGACTAAGTGGTGGAAGGTTTCCGACTATAATTATTGGGAAAAAAATTATCGTGGGGTTCCATGAGGATCAACTGAAAGAGGCTCTTGGGTTATGAGAACCTATGAAATCAGTTTCTATCGAGATATTCACTGATAGTTTTTAACATCCTTGGATTTATGCTGATGCATGATAGATGATGTCTTTCCAAAAAGCCTTCTTTAATCAAATCATCAATAGCTTTTTGCACCACATCGCCGCCGATTTTTTTAACTTTTACATCCTGACGATTGACATAGTTCATTCCCACCATTGTTTTATTGAGGAAGCGCCTGAGGATATGCTTCTTCACGATTTCGATTTGTTCTTTTTGCATTTCGATTGGTGATATATAGTTTAAAGACTATAAATCTTTCTATTTATAGAATACTTTTATATACTATATACGTACTAATATACGTACTAATATACGTACTAACATAACGGAATTTATTATTATGTCTCTCGAAAAACTCTTCACAGGCTCTGCAACAGCCAAAATACTGGATGTCCTCTGGGAATATCAGGATATCGACCTCACTCTCACAGATATCTCGGATGAGGCGGGTATCCATTACACAACTCTCATGAAAGCTTTACCATTATTGGAAGAACTCAGCCTTGTCACAATGACGCGGCAGGTAGGCAATGCCAAGCTATATCAGATAAACAAGGATGATATAGTGGTAAAAAGGCTTATAAAATTCCTGAATGAATTGAATTTGCGTTTAGCAGAACGGGAAGCAGCTAAACAGGGAATGACGATTCATGAGAACGAAATGGTACTGGCATGAAAAAAACAGGTGTTAATTGTGAGATGTTATGAGAACTGTTGCCGAGATGTTCGCTGAAATGAAGAAAATTGCAGATGAAGAAGGCTACCAGTTCAATCCAAACAAGGATGAGCTTAATGATATCCTTCAGGGGTTGTGGGATAACGAGCATCGCTATGGTTATCTGTCATGCCCCTGCAGGATTGCAAGCGGCGTGCTTGCTGATGACATGGACATCATCTGCCCGTGCAATTACCGCGATCCTGACGTCGTAGAGTACGGGTGCTGCCTGTGTACGCTGTATGTGAATGACGACTGGATTTCGGGGAGGAAGCCGCATGACCCTATCCCCGAGCGGCGTCCGAAGGAGTATTATGAGAAGGGTTATCCGGGTATAATGGAACAAAAAGGAGCAGGAGGAAAAGAAATGGCTGAAGTTTACAGGTGTACGGTGTGCGGTTATCTCTGCGCAAGGGATGAACCGCCTGACCTTTGCCCGATTTGCAGGGCGAAGAAGGAAATGTTTGAGAAGTTTGAGATGAAGTGAATTTAGAGGAACAACTTCAAACGATATCCCCGAGGCATTCTGATCAATCGTTATTCACGATTTTATCCGAAGTTTTGTGGTATAAATACCATGAAATGGAATAAGTGATTATTGTTACAGCTAACACGCCTGTCAGCCAGAAAAAGTCAGAGGTGGCGAAAAAGTTATTCAATAAATGCAGTGCTGCTGCAATCAGGAAAAATGACATCGGTCGTTTTGTTGCGATGCCATAGGCTGCAATTGAAGTGCTTGATGCGTGAAAGAAAATTGCAGGCAATCTGACAATGACCGGCGCTCCCTGTACAAAAACATAGAGCAAAAATTCAGTTATACCGAATCCTAATCCGGTCAAAAAACCGAGAATAAATATTGAATTTTCAGTCTCCCCATGCCGGTAGAAAAGAGGAAAAACTTTTGAAAACTCCTCGATAAACGGTGTAAAGAGAGCAGTCGAGCAAAATGTAGAATAAATTGCAGGCAATAAAAGGCATGCATGGCTTGAGAACACATTGAAGTAGAGGGTAATTGGAATACTGACAATTATTCCGGAAAAGCAAAAGAAAAGTTTCTCTTTCAATCCTGGTTTGTGGATGGGTATTATAACTTTGTTATTTTCTGCCATTTCCAAATACTAGTCCCCTGCTGTCTGAAAAAGTGCTCCATTGTACAGCCGTGGTGCCTTTTTGACCTGTTTCATAGGTATTTACTTTGTATTTTTATTAACCTGTGAACGTCGTAATTAGCCCAGTCCAATCTGCCTCATCACTTCTCCCAGATCGTAGAAGAGCCTCTCCTCTAGAATTTCCCCATTCTTCCAGTGGGCGACCGTGCAAAACTCTACACGGAATTTTTTGTTCGTGGGTGGAATCGTTTTGCCGCCGGGACCCTTCATTGGACCTTTCATCGTGCCTGTAAATTCGGCTACTGAACAGGTGTAGTCGCCCTGACCGAAAAGAATCTTATACGGATCGTTTCCGACATGGTTATCAGGAAACACTTTGAAAAATTCCACAGCTTCATTGTAATGCGATTTACGTCCTCTTGTTGGCTCCGGTTGACCCGGCCAGTACACGGCTACATTCTCAGCATGACGTTTGCCAAACGTCTCCCAGTCCTGGGAATTCCACGCGTCATCTAACGTTTTCATCAGTTTCAGGTTATCTTGTTGTACCATAATTTATGCACTCCCATTATTTTATTGTGCGTACACGGTTATAAGAATTATGGTCTTTTTCAACACATCATATATTGCACTGAAAATGTGAGAGCTTTTATTCCTGGTCCGACTGCGCCACCGTTTTCAGTCTCTTCACACCATCAATTTCCCTGATAATCTCCACAACTTTCTCAGGCACGAAATGCTCCCACTTATCCCCCTCAAGCATCTTCCGCCTTATCTCAGTGCCGGAATAGCTGTTTCGTTTAAAGAGCGGCGACTGCTTTACCTCAATCCCGGCTTCACTCAAAAGTTCTATAACAAGGGGATTGTTAGTATAAGCTATCTCAAACGGCGGAACCATGGACTTCACATGCGATACCCACAGCGAATTACGCTGGATATCCTCAATGGGTATAACATAATGTTTTATATCGAATTCTTCCATGGCACTTGTGACCATGAGCACGCGTTCGCCAGCCGTGAAAGGATTTTCTATCTCATGACTTTTCTGGGCACTCCCGATACCCACAATGATTTCATCCACTTCCTTTGCAATCTTCTTTAGAACCTGGTGATGTCCTAAATGATATGGCTGGAATCTTCCGAGATAAAGTCCCCTTTTCATATTATTCTGCAGGCTGATCCGGCTTCACAGGTTTTTCAGCTTTTTTCGGTTTTTCCCCCTTTTCCCCCTTTTCTTCTTTAGCTACAGGTTCCGGGGGAGGCGGTGGAATCTTAGAAATCTTTTCCGCACCCCATGGTCTTACGGGTGAATCGCGGCTCCAGATTTCTTTCATAAATGCACGCCAGTCCCACTTGTTATGTTTATGCTTCATCCCTGCGAGTTTCTTGACCATTTCCAGGTTTATGGGCTTGTCAGTCCACTCGATATCACCGACTTTATTCAGGTATTTTTCGCCTGTCTCGGTCCTGACGAATACTGTACTCCAGCCGTCGTCTGAGCCAACCGAGCCCACGGAAATATCAGCGTAATATGAAGTATAATCCTGGCAGTAATGGCATCCTTTGCGTGCAAGCGGGGCGACATCTTTAATCGGAACTTCTTTTGTTTCTTTGGTTGTTTCAACGATGAAATTGCCTTTATGGAAGTTCATCTTCACAGCATCCCTGACATCTACCCCCATGATTTTGGGTATCATCTCTCCAAACATTATCTGTTCCGAGAAACTTTCCATGCAAATAAGACCGATAATCAATTCTATCCTGTCAAAATTCTCGCGGAAAAGCGAGGAACCGTGAACCTGGCAGGGCACTCCAACGATTGCTATTTTCTTGTATTTTTTAAGCCCGTGCTGATATGTGTCGGCATAAGCGCGATGAAGGTCCCTCATGCTTGCTACAACAGGCTGGTAAGTATATTTTGTCCCGGCTGCTTTTGTAACATCCTCTGGGCTTGTGAACATCACTACTTTTGTTTCCCATTTCTCATTTCTTACTACGCCCAAGGCGCAGTCAATCTCTCCCAGTTCAAGCAATGATTTCAATATCTGTGAGACCACGGCGCCGTCCTGTCCGTGGAGAGTTCTGCTCTTTCCTGCTTTCATCGTCCTTATGTTATTGAATTCATCTACAGGGAAACCGTCCAATATCGGGCATACCCTTTCGCATGCATAACATTGTACGCATGGGTTAATTTCTGTGTTGAAAGGACTGACACCCTTGAAAAGAGTTTCAGTTTTCAGCTCCATTTTATTGTAATTGTTCTTTTCTTTGGAGATATCAACCGGATCTCTTCTAACTACAGGAGCGTTCATCGGACAGATTGCTTCGCAAGTGCCGCAGGAAGAGCAGTAGTTGTATTCGCCAACGTCTGCTATTTTTGGTAGCCCCACGTTGGGGGCATACATATTGCCCATTCTTGTGAGCACCTTATCCTGGTCGGATTTGAGGATTCCCCTCGCCATGAGGGGCCCTTCACTTGCGACAGCACTGTCCGATTTTACTTCCACTTTACTTTCCTCCGATGATTTCCTTTCCTATCAGCTTGATAGCTGTTTCCTTGTCAGGACCAATCGGGGAGCCTGCGACAATTTGTGTGACGCCGATTTTCTTCAATGCTTCCACTTTTGCCTTGCAGTCCGCCGGTGTCCCGCATATTGAGAATGAGTCTATCATCATATCAGTGACAAGAGCATTCAAACCGGGGAAATCTCCTTTGGCGATGGCGTCACCGATTATTTTCTTTGCGCCCACATCGATACCATGTCTCTCAAGGACAGTATCAGGCGAGCCTGCAACGATGAATGCGACTACTACTTTCGCTGCGCCCTTTGCCTTCTCAGCATCCTTATGGATAGAGAAGCATGCATAAGCTCCGACATCTACGGTTTTGGGGTCCCTGCCCGCTGCTTTTGCCCCGGCGGTTATCTGTTTGATTGCAAATTCAAAGTCCTTGGGGTGGGAAGCATTTATCAGCACGCCGTCTGCGACCCTGCCGGCGAGTTCCAGCATCTTTGGGCCCTGTGCGCCCATGTAGATCGGTATGTTTCCGGTCTTAAAAGCAAGTTTGGCGCCCCCGATTTTTACTCTCTTTCCATCCTGCGCAACTTTTTTCCCTGAAAAGAATCCCCGGAGAGCAGTTATGCTTTCGCTGATGGTTGTCATGGGCTCTACCCATTCAATTCCCATCGCATCAAATGTGGCTTTATCGCCAGGACCGATACCCAGCACGGCGCGGCCGCCGGATATCTCGTTGATTGCACCGATGCTCTGGGCTGTGATTGCAATATTCCTTGTATAAGGATTCGTTACTCCTGTTCCCAGTTTAATCCTGTTTGTGTTCATTGCCAGTACAGCGAGCGTGGTATATACATCACGGTTGTTGTAGTGGTCGGTTATCCATACATTGTCAAATCCATTTTCCTCTGCGAGCTTTGTATAGTAAGCTAATTTTAGAACCGGGTCTGCCGGTACAAATTCAATACCAAACATAATTTCCTCCTGCGTTTAAGGTCATTCGTCTTTCTTTATTTAAAAGCATATTGGTTTTATTCGGCTTTTTTAAGCGATACGGTTATGTTTTGTAAAAAACATGACTATAGTATGGATAAATGGAAATGTACTCTTTGCGACTATGTTTACGACCCTGCAGTGGGAGACCCTGACGGCGGTATCGAACCCGGAACGGCTTTTGAGGATATTCCTGATGGGTGGGTTTGCCCCTGGTGCGGCGTGTCCAAGGATAAATTCAAGAAAGTTGAGTAAGCGTATCATATAATAAAAAAGAGGATTATCGCAGGAATCCCTACGAGTCCCCATAATACCGGGTTATAGCGCCATACTTTGGCACCGTCAAGCGGCCCAAAAGGTATCATGTTGAATCCTGCAAGAAAAACATTGATAAATGCACTTTTAGTCAGAACCGCATACGCTAAACCTGATTGAGCTACGAAGAGCGAACCCGTATAAAACAATACTGCAAGCGTCAGGTTGACGACCGCCCCGGAAACAGATATATATGCGAACTCCTTTGCCGGCTCGCTGTATATGTCTTCAGGGTGAGTCCATTTGCCGCGTATCATGACCGCACCCGGGGCTGCGAATACAAAACTTCCTTGTGTTAGAACTGAAAGACCGATTGCCATGAGAAGCCCCATTGGACTTGCCTCGTAATCTGCCACATATCCGTATCTCTGGGCCGTGAATTTATGTGCAAGTTCATGCAGAAGGAACCCCGAACCCACTCCAATTGCGGCTATCGCAAGCGCTTCCATGCCGGTACTGGGATATGAAAATGCGATAGTCAGAACAAGTAAAGATGCTACAAGATGTATTATCTCCCTGAAACCGGCTCTGTCCATGCGCTCAAAGTTAATTTTAACAAATATAAACTATACTATTCCGCATGCGAAATTTGATAATAACTCATCCTGCTGGGGGCTTTTCACACCATAGAGGCACTGGCGCGCATCCTTATAATAGAGACGCTCTTCAAGTATGCCTTCTTTTTTTAACCTTGTGAGCGCATATCGCACCGTGCGCGGGGGAAGGTAACTTTCTGCAACGAGTTCTTTTTGAGTCATGAGCCCCCTGTATTCAAGCACTTTGAAAACGAGTTTCACTGAAGGAGATAATTGTATTATCCTCCGGGTGTAAAGGTCCTGCACGGCTGCTGTCTCAGAATAGAGATACTTGTCATTCGTTTTTGCCATGTAATATTATGAATTGCGTTGATACGATTTAAATCTTTAGGCAAAATCTGCCTGCTTTTTTACTTCACAGCCACAATCTTCACAATATCCCCGTTCTTCAACTCGTACTTATCCCCCAGCCTCATCTTGGTACGCGCATCCACAGCATAGAGGAATCCTTTCCCGATATCTGTGTGAACCATAAAGGCAAGGTCTTTCGGCGTGCTTCCTTTCTTCAGGAGAAATGCATCAGGGAGAATCTTTCCCATCTTATCAGTGAACCTGTTCTCATCCTCAACAGGATAAACCACTACAAGGTCAAGGAGCTTGAATACCGTTTCATTAATACATTTCTGGATGCCTGTACCGTTATTTTTCTTCATAAGAAGTCGTATTTTCTGGAGACCCTCTTTCTGGGCATCAGTCAGGTTCGGTGATTCAACAAAATCTGCATCACCCGGTATGTATTTTATCGCCCCTCCTTTATCAGCCATACGAAGCGCCACTTCCGCGGCCGCGCTCACTGGTATCGCGCCGGCCTTCACAAGCTTCTCAATATTCTCCTGTGATGCAGCATCAATTTTATTTGCAGCGATTATCAGGGGTTTACTTTCAGCCCTTAACATGTCTGAAAGCTCGATAATCTGTTCGTCAGTCCACATCTGGGGTTTATCGCGCGGGAGTTTCAGTCTGGTCAGTATCGTTTTCACATGACCGTCAGTGATGCCCGCTCCCTCAAGCTGCCCTGCGATTGTCTCCTCCAATTTCAACCCTTCAGCCTGAACCTTGCGTGAGAGTCTTTCCCAGTTGCGCTTTAAAATCCCGAACATCCACATAGTAATTTCATGCTCAAGGAATTCTATATCGCCAAGCGGGTCATGTGAACCAACAGGCACAGGGTTTCCTTCAATATCCGTTCCGCCCGATGCGTCTATGACATGAATAATCGCCTTTGCCTGCCTCAGATTGTCAAGAAATTCATTGCCAAGCCCGCGCCCCTTATGGGCATCCGGGACAAGTCCCGCGACATCTATCATTTCTATCGGCACAAAACGGACGCCATCCCTGCAATTCCCGCAATCGAGTTTTAATTCCCTGCACGGGCAGGTTGCCCGCACATACGCAACGCCGTGGTTGGCGTCGATAGTGGTAAAAGGATAATTTGCAATCTCAACATTTGCAAGAGTCACTGCTTTGAAAAATGTTGATTTCCCGGAATTTGGTTTTCCTGCAAGAGCTATTGAAACAGACATGCTCTTAATACATATCTTCTGGACTTAACTTTTATCTCATGGCCACTGTGGAATCCGGAATATACATATTTTATTAAAGTATCTCTTTTATCCTGCTGGCCGTTCTCTCAAGTTCATTAATGATAGGTTCGATACTCGCATCTTTTGTTGTCAACACAGAAATCAGCGCTTTTTGGCCGACAGCGGCGGTTATGAGTTTTCCCCCTTCATAATCCACGACCACACGATCAGGGCTTACTTTCTCAAGACTGTTTGTTAACTTTTCGGCAGCCCTTAACATGGTTGCAGACATGAGAGTAAACAACTCCATATCTTCATTTGTTTGTTCGCCGATGAGGAATCCATCCCGTCCTGCAAGCGCCAGCCTTTTTACTCCCTCTACCTGTTTCAAATCCAGAAGGATGCTATTGTATATTTCCGACATCTTTCCCCGATTCATATTACCCCTGAATAACAATTAACTTCCCGCGTATTTAATCATATCGGAGCTGAATCAAAAATAATAGAGTAAAATAAAAATAGTATATATACTAAAATTAAAATAAAATATTAAACCCTTATTTTAACTTCATCAATTAGGAACGGTGGATAGAATATACCATTTTCCGTTATTATGCCGGTCACATTCTCCATCGGTGTAGCATCAAAAGCTGGATTATACACATCCACTTCAAGTGGCGCTATCTGCCTGTCTCCGAAAAACCTCAACTCTTGCGGTTTCCTGATTTCTATCTCGACCTCATCTTCAAGCCTCTCAAAGTCAAATGTCGATACTGGCGCAGCCACATAGAACGGTATCCCGTGCTCATTTGCAATAACCGAATGGGTATAAGTCCCGATTTTATTGAATACTGCATCCTGGGTTATCCTGTCTGCTCCCACAATGACCTTATCCACCATTCCTCTTCTCATCACATGACCCGACATGCTGTCAGTGATTAGCGTTACGGGAATCTTATCTTCCATGAGTTCCCATGTAGTCAGCCTGCTTCCCTGGTTTAACGGGCGGGTCTCGCATGAGATTACCTTTATGTCTTTTCCATCGGCGCGGGCTGAGCGGATAACCCCGAGAGCCGTTCCCCAATCCACACAGGCAAGCCTTCCGGCATTGCAATGCGTCATCACGGTATCCCCATCATCCAGCAAAGACGCACCATATTCGCCAAGCTGCATATTCTTCTTTACATCCTCATCCGCGATTGCTTTTGCCTCGTCAAGAGCGAACATCTTTGCTTCCTTGATGTTCCTGGCATCTTCCACAGCCCTGATAACACGTTTCACGCCCCATGAAAGGTTTACTGCCGTGGGTCTTGTGGCAATCAGGGTTTTACCTGCGTTTTCGATATTTTTAATTAAAACGTCAAGAGAAGAGGCATTACTTCTGAATGCAGAAAGCGCTACGCCAAAACCTCCGGCAGCGCCAAGGGCAGGAGCGCCCCGCACCCTCAGGGAGATTATGGCTTCGCATAAAGAATCTATTGTACTGCATTCTATAATCCTGTATTCCGCAGGCAAAAGGGTCTGGTCGATCATGATAATGTTGTTCTTTTCATAATCCCAGTCTATGGTTCTCATTTGCTGGCTATATCATGCCATACATATTTAAATCCTGCAGTTTATGTAAAAAGCATGATAGTCATAAAGATTGGCGGGAGCCTGATTCAGAGAGGAAGGGAGCTTGTCAGGGAGATAATTGAATATTCAAATTCCGAAGACGAGACAATCCTGATAGTGCCCGGCGGCTCAATCTTTGCAGATACCGTGCGGAAAATCAACGCCACTGAGGAAGCAGCCCACTGGATGGCTGTTCTTGCGATGGAACAATATGGCTATTACCTGGGCAATGGGAATGAAGCGAAACTCATTGACAACCTTAATATCCATGAAAAAGGTGCATATATTCTTCTTCCGTATAATCTCCTGAAAACGAAAGATGAACTCCCCCATACCTGGGACGTGACCTCGGACACAATTGCCGCATGGGTCGCGCAAAAGCTTGGGGCCAGGTTCATAAAAGCCACTGATGTGGATGGAATATACCTGGACGGGGCACTCAAAAAGGAACTTGAAGCGTCGGAGCTGGTGGGGAAAGAGACATGCGTGGACGCTTATCTTCCGCATTTTCTCATGGAAAATAAAATGGATTGCGAGATAATAAATGGCAATTGTCCGGGAAAATTGAAAACCGCACTTAAAAGTTATGTAATAGGGACGCTCATTAAAGGATAAATTTAATAGCACTGTCCAGAATATGTCCATACATCTAACCTCCTTAAATATTAGATTGTATGGATTAAATATACTTTTGTGCTTGGCACGGTGCAGCGGTGCAGGGATAACTCATGCGCCCAAGATCACATGTTAATACTCTATAATGGCCAAGGTATTTGATAGATACTAACCATCTATTGATATGGGAATGGGCAGAATTAATAATATCATCCAAAGGCACTTTGATGAACGTATAGAGCAAAAGCAGGCTTTTTTAACAGAGCGAGTGGAAAAACTAGAAAAAAAAAGTCCTGGAACTGAAATCTAAAATCTAAGAAATACGGAAAGAACCTCCCAAGAAGAAATGATGTGGGTCTGAGAGCCAGTTTAGTCTCAAGCTTTGCCATATCCAAATAGTTTATATTAGGAGCATCAGTTCTGATGACCCAAATTTATAAATGCCATTAATGTTATACCTATAAATGGAGAGTAAACCGGGTAATCATTATCTAAACCTGCGTGGTAATCTCGTAAGTTTAGAATGTTATAGAAATACCAATCATGGGTAATGCCATGTGCGGAACTATGGAATCGTTCCCGCCCGGGCTCGAATCCATTTTAAGCATCCAGGATTTTGCGATTTTCATGCTTCTGCACGAAGTTTGAAGACCAATCGAAAAAGAGGTTAGTTATGGCAGGACAATTAGCAGGACAGCAAATCTATATTCTAAGAGAAGGCAGTCAAAGAACAAAAGGAAGAGACGCGCAGCATAACAATATCATGGCTGCCAGGGCAGTAGCAGGGGCGGTCAGGACGACCCTGGGACCACAGGGTATGGATAAAATGCTCGTGGACGCGGTGGGGGATATCATAATCACAAATGATGGTGCGACCATTCTCCAGACAATGGACATCGAGCATCCGG
>JAPMTY010000008.1 GCA_026552835.1 Candidatus Methanoperedens sp. | reverse complement strand
GGTAAGCCCTTTGTGCTGTGTTATTCTCTGGACGGTCTGCATCCTGGTTTTTTCTTTCACCACATTCCCCATCACAAAAAATTCGCCGGTGTTCAATTTAGGCAATAGTTCCAGTTCTTTCCTGTCAACAAAAAACAAATCCACCGCTTTTAAATCGTTCTCTGTTGTTAATTTCCCGATTAACTGGTTTCCGCACTGGGACAGGACATTCTTATTTACAAGCGAGGGTCTTTGTGTCGCAACAAGCAAACCCAGTCCTCTTTTTCTCCCTCGTTTTGAAATCTCCTCGATATTCTTTATGGAGTCCTTGCTTTGCGGGACAAACCTGTCAGCCTCCTCGATAATCAATAAATACGGCTGCTTTACCTGGCTTTCGATTTCATATAATTTACCTGCAAAATCAGAAACAACTTTTCTTTGGTCCAGTACATCCGATACATCTAAAATTAAAGAGACATTATCTTTTATTGATTTTGTTATGAGGTCATAGAAATCAAGGTCTATGCTAACATCCGCTTCTTCCCCGCCAACCCACAGCAGTTGGAACTTTTCTTTCAAAGAGAAATATTCCCCTTCCGTATCAACTATACAAAAAGCGATATTATTTTGCAGCAGTTGTTCGCAGAGTACTGCTATTAAGTAGCTTTTACCACTACCGCTTTGACCGATCACGCATGTTCTTCCCGTAACAAATTCCTGCGCATCTATGAATACATCTTTTGTATCCATTTTTCCAGTAAGAAGCTGTATTTTATCAGTCATATAAATCGTATGTGACGCCTTCTTAAATTTTAATAGCTATATTGATCTTGCTTCAGCAATACGGCAGCCCAATGCTATTAACGACAATCCCGGCCGTTCCTCTTATTGAGAGATGATTTGTTTATCATTATATATAAATCGGTAGTGTATGACTATTTTCAATTCCATAGGAATTCATACCATAACCTGAATATCTGCGACCCCATCCCGAAAATGTCCCGTATTAAATTGACTTTTGTAGCGCCGCCGTGCCTCCATTCTACAGGGAACTCTTTTATCTTATATCCGGCGCGCTGCGCCCTGACAAGGAGTTCCGTATCCCAGAACCAGTGTGTATCCTTAACGGTATCCATGAGCGCAAAAAGAGACTGGCGTTTGAAGGATTTGAAACCGCACTGGTGGTCATATAGTTTTGAACCCAGCATGAATCTTGTGAGAAAATTATAACCTTTGCTTGCCAGCCCCCTCTTAAAAGGTCTCTTGACGTTACTTTCGGGAAGCATGCGCGAGCCTGTGGCAAAATCATAACCATCGCGGATTGACTGGACAAGTTCTCTCAGATGCTTCATGTCCGTGGCAAGGTCAACGTCAATATCGCACAGGATTTCTCCCCTGGATGCCTTGAAAGCGCGGACCATGGCGCGCCCCCTTCCCAGCCTTTCATCCGAGTGCAGGTGCACTACGAAATCGTATTTCTTTGCAAGAACTTGCGAAATCCTGTCTGTCCCGTCCTTGCTTCCATCCTCGGCTATTATGATTTCAAATGATGGCGTTATTTCACGAAGGGCGCAAGCTGTTTTTTCTACAGCATCCTCTATCCTTCCCGCTTCGTTATAGGCGGGCAGGACAACTGAAACTTCTGTTTTATCCATAGTCCGGATTTTAATGAATGTGTTTTATTTCATTCCGTACACATTCTTTTTCCGCCTTTCGATTGTGTCCTTCAGCCTGTCGTGGTCCGAAAAAGGCGGTTTTACCTCTGCAAGTTTCTTTTCTTCCCTTGCTGGCGGCTTGCGTTTCCGGGTTTCCCATACGTTATCGTATATCTCAGACATTCTATATTCACCTGTTCAGCCAGTGTTTGGTATCTCAATTATCTTCATTCTTAATAAAGCGGAGGTATGCTAATATGTTTCCTTCTCAGGCATAATATTTTTAATCATCCAGTTAATCCCGCCGATGACGCCGTTTTTCAAAATGCCTATATTTTCTATCTCAATTTCTACATTGTCGCCGACTTTGATCTCACCAACTCCCGACGGTGTGCCAGTCGCAATTATGTCCCCGCGTTCAAGCGTCATGACTCCTGAAATGAATTCGATTAACCGCGGAACGCTGAAAATAAGATTGGCAGTACTTGAATCCTGCCTCAATTCACCATTCACGCGGGTTCTGATATGAAGATTGCTGATATCCACTTTCGGGTCTGTTATATAAGGACCCACAGGAGCAAAAGTATCGAAACTCTTGGACCTTGTCCACTGCATATCTTCCTTCTGCATGTCCCTTGCGGTTACATCGTTGAAACATGAATATCCCATTATCATGCTTCCAGCATCGGCTGCACGTACGTTCTTGCATCGTGTGCCTATTATTACTGCAAGTTCCGCCTCATAGTCCAGCCGGTTAACTTTATCCGGATAAACTATGTTTTCCATATGACCTATTACCGCGGATGGGGGTTTTAAGAATAACAGGGGATTTTTGGGTATGGGCATTTTTAATTCCTTTGCATGGTCTTTGTAGTTGAGACCCACGCAGATTATCTTACTTGGCTGGGCAGGAGGGAGCAACTGGAGTTCTGAGAGTACAAATGTATCGCTATACAACCCCCTGTCAACAATGACACGTTCTCCTTTTACATCGCCGTAAAATACCTCATTCTCGAATTTGAACCTTCCAATCATACGCTTTTTTCCTCCATCGTTTTTCCTTTCAGACAGGTATTCTTTTTCGGTTGCAGACATGAATATCAGGACATATTAATATTTTGATTGGTCGGGGATACAGTAGGTGTCAAATCGAAAGCTTTATACATTATAAGCATAATTATGATTATTATGGTGTGTTTGTTATCATACGGAGGGATAAATGAGATGAAGATTGTTCACGTACAGTCGGTCCTACCACAGGAAGATGTCACGGCGCTGAAGGAAAAAACCGGAGAGTCCTCTGTCAAAGAAGCAATCTCAAAAGCAGTGTATCACTATTTGAAATATGGTGCTGAAGAATAATATGAACAAAATTCCCAGGTATTTTTCATCTGTTAAGATTAAAAACCAGCAAACAGAGTATCTTTCACTAGGGTTTGAGAAAAACGGGGCGATGAGACTATATTTCCAGGATACTGCGGAACTGGAACAGGATTCGAATTATATCAATGAGACCGCTTATCCCAACAGCGGATTAATGGTTTATGGGATGTACTCGATGTGGGTTTCCATGTTTTCAAGACATGTGAAACAATCCTTTGAAGATGATGAAATAGAATAAGAAGCCATAATGTTGGGGGATTGGTCATCCCTCAACACCTCAATTTTTTTACAAAAAGATTTTATGGATTAACCGGCTATTAGGATTTATGGCAACAATAGCGATATTGATAGGTTCCGAATCGGACAGGGGGATTGCAGAACGATCTGCAAAAGTGCTGGAAACCGCAGGAGTTGATTATGAGATACGTGTCCTGTCGGCGCACAGGAACCCGGTGGAGCTTGAAGATTATGTAAAACAAAGTGATGCCAGGGTTTTCATAGCAATAGCGGGATTGGCTGCAGCTCTCCCCGGCGTAATCGCCTCGCGGACAAAAAAGCCTGTCATCGGAGTACCTGTTAGTTCAAAACTCGGAGGAATGGATGCCCTTTTATCCATAGTCCAGATGCCAAAGGGTGTGCCGGTTGCATGTGTGGGAATAGATAACGGTGAAAATGCAGCATACCTTGCCCTCAGGATACTTGGGAAAACCTGAAAAATGTGTGTGTGAATTGAGAGCGCATAAGTTTGAACTGAACTTTATTTAATTTTACATTGAAAATATTTCAATGCTTTTTCTGACAATTCATTTCAAGTCTTGATTAAAAAGTCTCTACTTAGATTATCGAACTAAAAAGAGGCAGGATATTGTTTGCTTATTTTATTAAAAATTGAGTAATATTAGACTAATTATAAGTCACACACGCTTCACAATTCTGTTTATATAAAGTACACTTGTAATTAAAAAATGAATGGATATGTAAATTTATGATACTGAATGACACAAAAAACGACGAACATACGAGTCATCGTACTATAAACGCGTTCGGTATAAACAATTCCCAGTTGCCACTTCGGCTCTTGATTATAATAGCTTTCTTTATATTCATCTCACAAATGTTTATAATGTATTTTTTGTCGAATGCACACATATTTCCAAAAGGCTACGAAGTTTTCGTTGTCTCACTTCTGTTGATTGCCCTTCTCAGTTCCGCACTTTACTTTTTTTTGTTCCGTCCATTGATGCTGCAGATTATGGAATATAAAGAAGCAGTAGCGGTTTTAAAAAAATGCACCGAAGAACTTCAGGCAGCCAACAATATTAAGGACGTTTTCACAGACATACTGCGCCATGATTTGTTGAACCCGGCCGGTTCCATAAAGACAATGACCGAATGGAATCTTATGCAAACCAAAGATATTGAAATGCAAAGGACACTAACAAAAATTAAAGAAGCCTCGGATAAACTCATTGAAATGATCGAAAGTGCAAGCATGTATGCTAAAATAGAAAATGCTGAAAGCTTGGAAAGAAAAACTCTCGATTTAAATAAGATCTTCAAGTATGTAGTGAACAATTTCAAGTACGAGATAGAAACAAAAAACATGGTACTTGATTATCTCGCAACTGGAGAATGCTATGCATCCGTGAACCCGATGATTGAAAACGTCTTCTCAAATCTCCTGAGCAACGCTATAAAATATTCTCCAGATGGAAGTAAGATCGAAGTGAACATTATAGGCATCAATAATCACTACAAGATATATGTTAAGGATTGGGGCATCGGATTAAAAGATGACGAGAAAGCAAGATTGTTTACCCGTTTTCAAAGACTGGATAAGGGAAACGTAAAAGGCACAGGTCTTGGACTTGCTATAGTCAAGCGTGTTGTTGATCTTCATGGCGGAAGGGCATGGATTGAGGATAATCCGGAAAGAGGCAGCATATTTTGTGTTGAGATTGTGAAGTCTTAAAAAGTAATTGCAGGCTTTCAGTTTTTCCCTGCCTGCTCTCCCCGTATTATCAACTTATGGGTACAATTCACACCATTTTATCTTGCTACAAGAACAGTGCACTTAGCTTTCCTGACCACGGCCTGGGCAACGCTTCCGAGTTCAGGGTTAATCTCGGTCTCACCCTCGCCGCCTATGACAATGGTATGAACACCATATTTCTCAGCCGCATCCAGTATTGCCTGCGCTATAATTTCCGCCCTTGCTCCCATCTTTGGCAATCGCTGCATGCTGACCCCGACCAGCATTTTCTGGATAGCCACGCCCATCTCAGCGCCCGTTTCCAGCACGCGTTCCAGCACTTCCTCACCCCGCGCAACAAGTTCCTCGCGCTCGGAATCCTTACGGGCTACGGCTACATAGATAGCTGCCATGCGAATATTATACGATTGTGTGATTTTCATCGCTGCTATCTCGGCCTTTCTTGCACACGCTGTGCCGTCGGTAGCCAGCAGAATCTCATATCGTGTCATGGCTTAACCTCTGTTTTTGTTATTTTCTGCGGAAGTTTATCAATCGCAACCATTATGCCGAATATCACTGCCTGCGGCCTGGGCGGGCATCCGGGTATGTACACGTCCACGGGGATGTATTTATCAACACCGCCCCCGCTTGCGTAAGTATCCCCGAATATGCCGCCATTGCAGGCACATGAACCCATGGCTACTACAAGTTTGGGGGATGGCGTGGCATTATAGGTCTTAAGGAGCGCAAGTTCCATGTTCCGAGTAACAGGACCTGTGACCAGCAGCATATCCGCATGGCGCGGGGAAGCCACTATGTGGATACCGAAACGCTCTATATCATATATGGGATTTGACAGTGAATTTACCTCGACTTCACAGGCGTTGCATGAGCCCGCATCCACCTCGCGTATGTGCAGCGAGCGCCCGAAGATTTTTTTTATCTTGTCATTCAGGCGCTGCCCCATTATCTCGACTTCATCCTCGACTGTCATATTTTCCCCCTGATACTGGTAAGAAGGTCTTCTTTAGTCTTTGACGCAAGTTCGTATTCCTGTGTTAGCTTGATTGCGCCTTCGGGGCATACCTCCTCGCATCTTCCGCAGAATATGCATCCGCAGTATGATAATGTAAGGATTTTTTCACCCCTATCTTCGGTCAGCCATATCACGCCGGGCGGGCATACTGCCACGCATTTACCGCAATAATTACACTTATCAGACAAAAGCTCCGGTTTCCCGCGAAATCCCGAAGGTGCAATATCGGGAACTTGCGGATATTTTGTGGTTTGTAAGCCGGTTTTAAGGGTTTTTTTCAGGATATCAAACATTTTCTCACCTACATATCATTGCCGGAATACGATAAGCTCAGGCTCTTGTTAACTATAGGGAAGTCGGGAACGATATTATCAAGAACGGCGTACTCAATCGCGAGCCAGTTGCAAAACGACGGGTCCCTGACCTTGCATCTTACAATCCTGTTGTTTTCTATCATTACCCAGTAAAGTGTTTCTCCCCTCGGTGCTTCCGTATATCCCAGTGCATAACCGTCGGGAATTTCGATGATGTCGATTTTGATTTCACCCTCGGGAAGCGACCAGAGCGCCTGCTCTATTAATCCTATGGATTCACATACTTCATCGGCGCGCACCAGTGTCCGTGCATTCACATCACCCGCTTTTTGTACCGGAACTTTGAAATTGAATTCCGGATAGGCTGCATACGGATGGTCGCGCCGCATATCCCTGTCAATCCCAGACGCGCGGGCTATCGGTCCCACGACATGCAATCCTTTTGCAATATCATTGTAAATCCTTCCTGTGGTTTCAATCCTGTCAACAAGGGACGGTATCCCCATAAGGTACTCAATCAGCTCCCTGAATTCATGCTGTATTTCTGATAATTTGAGCAATATCTCATCCTTCTTACCGCCGATGTCGCAGCGCACGCCTCCGATTGTATTCATGCCGCGAAGAAGCCTGTTTCCCGTTACTTTTTCGTTCAGCTGCAATATTTCTTCCTTAAGCCTGTTGGCATGAGCCGCACCCATGGCATAAGCCACATCGGTTGCAATGCCTGCAATGTCCCCGAGATGATTATAAACGCGTTCAAGTTCGAGAAGAACTACCCGTGTATATTTTGCCCGCGCCGGAATATCAACTCCGGCTATTTTCTCAACAGCCTGGCAGAAGGCTACCGCATGCGCTGCGGAGTTGTCACCTGATATCCTTTCAGCAAGGAATACGGCTTTATCAAGAGAGATGTTCTCAAACAGTTTTTCCACGCCTTTATGCGTATAGAAATGCCGTATCTCAAGATTGATTATGGGCTCGCCTGCAACGCTGAACCTGAAATGACCGGGTTCGATTACCCCTGCATGCACGGGTCCAACGGGAATTTCATAGACACCCTCACCCTCAACGCGCCTGTACACATATTCACCTTCAACGCGCGGCGGCTTTGTTTTTATATCAAAATCCTTCCGCAGCGGGTAAACCCCATTTGGCCAGTCCTCAAAATGCACAAGCCGCCTCGGGTCAGGATGACCGACCGGAACAAGTCCGAACATATCCTGTATCTCGCGCTCATACCAGTTGGCTGCTGCAATCTTGTGGGTGATGGAATTGTATCTGGGAGATTTTTCATCGACATTTATTTTTATTATAATGAACGCATCGCCTTTGTCGATGGAAAACACATAATGGACTTTAAAACAGCTCTCCTTTTTTCTCTCATCTGTTGCGAAAATTGAAACAAGGGGAATATCCAGGTGGTGGTAAATATGGTCGCATATTTTGACATTTGCTTCTTTTTTTACGGTGAGATATGTTTCATTACGCGAGGTTATTTCATCAAGAATATTATTGCCAAATTCCTTTTTTAAAGCCTCTATGAATTCCCTGTTCATTATATCACCTTATAACCGCCACGACTTTCATTATCATATCATAAAAGAAAGGCGGGATATAAACGCCAAGCACAATCACAAATACGATTAAAATCGACATTGCTGCAAGGTTCCACCTGCTCACTTCCCCTTTAGTTATCCCGGGTTTTGGCGTCCCGAATACCATCTTGCTTATGTTGTTGAAAAAGCCTGCAAATATCATAATCAGGAACAGCAGGAATAATATCGATGAGACATAATGACCCTGCAGGAATCCGGCTGCAAGTATGGTAAATTCGCTCAGGAATATGCTGAATGGAGGAGAACCCGTGATTGCAAGCGAGCCAATAATTAACATCGGGCCTGTTACAGGCATTGATTTCACTATCCCGCTGACTTTATCTATCTCCTTTGTTTCATGCTTCAAAAGGACATTTCCGGCTCCGAAGAACATGAGGGATTTTGTCATCGCATGGTTGAACATGTGAAGAATGGCTCCGAATATCCCGAAAACTCCGCCAAAACCGATACCGAGCGCAACTATTCCCATGTGTTCAACGCTGCTGTAGGCAAGAAGGCGTTTATAGTCTTCCTGCAAAATTATAAAAGGAACTGCGATACCGAGAGACAGAAGCCCGAATATTATCAGGAGATTGCTTGTAAACCCGATACCGACGGATTTTGTGGCAATCGCATAAAATCTGATGATGCCGTACATGGCGCAGTTAAGAAGCACGCCTGAAAGAAGCGCGCTGACAGGCGTTGGGGCCTCGCTGTGCGCATCCGGGAGCCATGTGTGCATGGGGGCAAGCCCGGCTTTCGTGCCGTACCCGATTAGGATGAAAATGAATGCCAGTTTCATTATAGTCGGGTCGAACTGGTCTGCCACAGCAATGAGCGATGTCCAGTTAAGCGCATCCCCGGTCTCTCCCAGTATCTTTACAGCTGCATAATACGTAAGAATTGTGCCAAAAAGCGCAAACGTGATGCCTACAGTGCATATTATCATGTATTTCCAGGCTGCTTCAACTGAGGATTTCCTGGAATAGAGAATCATCAGAAGCGCGGACACCAGCGTAGTCATCTCGATGGCAATCCAGAGGCCAAGGTTGTTCGTTACACCGACAAGAAGCATCGTAAACATGAAAAGATGGAAAAGAACGTAATAAATTTTCAATTTTCTAATATCAAATATATTATGGTCAAATTCATGTCCCATGTAACCTATTGAGTAAAAAGACGCAACAAAACCCACAATGGAAACGATTAGCACGATAAACGCGCTGAATGCGTCCGCAAACAGGGCGTTTTGCCACGTGACTATATTTCCGTATCTGAAAACATTATTTACAAGTACCAAGCCCAAAGCGAGTGTGACAATTGACCCGATAACACTTACAGTCTCGACCTGTTTTCGGGTTTTTGTAAAGAAGCATAAGATGCTTGTAAAGAGAGGGGCCAGGAGCAGGTATTCAATCATGGCGCTCATCCTATCAATGTTTTAAGCATATCGGTATCGATGCTCTCGAATGTCTTATTTATCCTGAATATCAGGATTCCCATGATGAGAACGCCTATCAGGACATCGAAGAATATCCCGAGTTCAACAAGCAGGGGCATGCCGTATGTCAGGGATATGGCGCCCAGGAAAAGCCCGTTCTCCATTATCAGTATCCCGAGCATCTGCATTAT
>JAPMTY010000094.1 GCA_026552835.1 Candidatus Methanoperedens sp. | reverse complement strand
TGACGAGGTACGCGGACGATGTTTTTTCTATAGCCGGCATTGAGAGCGACATATCCACGACTTCTGCAAAACCTGTGGAATCTATCCTGTCTATTGTGTCTCCCATGTCCGAATGTACGATATGCCCGATAAGAATCACTGAAACCGTGGATCGCAGGCGTTCTTCACCGACCCTTGCTACCCCGACGCCGCTTTTCTCAAGCCGCCGGATGAGTTTGTCAAGGACTGTGTGCTCTATCTCGAAAGTGACCTGCACAGGGATTGTTCCCCTTGGTGTTTTCTCGTAATGCTGGTGCACGACGCTCATGATATTGCCATGGAGTTCAGATATCGGCGCAAGCGCCAGAACCAGCTGCCCCGGGATATCCTTGAGTTCAAGGGTCATCGAAATTATCATGGCTCTCAGTATGCACAGGGGATTAATAAGTTTTTTTGGTGGTTGGGAACAGTCAATTAATTGTTAAATGGGTTTAACCTCATTCCCTCTCCTTCACAAG
Source organism: Candidatus Methanoperedens sp. (assembly GCA_026552835.1). The sequence goes on along the minus strand of JAPMTY010000094.1, from coordinate 4,359 downwards.
CGTATCAACCACAGAAGGGTCTGCCAGCGTGGTAATATCCCCGAGATCATTAATAGCCCCGGACGCAATTTTGCGGAGTATCCGTCTCATGATTTTCCCGGAGCGCGTCTTGGGAAGCGCATCCGCAAATTGAAGTTTTTCAGGTTTTGCAATCGGGCCTATGGAATTCCTGACATGAGCGGTGAGTTCCGCTTTCAATTCGTTGCTTTTTACCTTTCCTTCCTTGAGCGTGACAAATGCATAGATAGCTTCCCCTTTTACATCATGCGGATAACCAACCACTGCTGCCTCGGCAACTGCATTGTGGGATACAAGAGAACTTTCGACTTCCGCAGTTCCGAGCCTGTGCCCTGAAACCTTTATAACATCATCCAATCTTCCCATTATCCAGTAATAACCATCCTCATCTTTCCTTGCCCCGTCCTCGGTCTGGTATAATCCCGGGAAAGTGGTGAAATATTTGTCCTTGAAACGCTTGTGGTCGCCGTACACCGTTCGCATCATCCCGGGCCAGGGTTTCTTGATAACGAGCTGCCCACCTTCATTGATATCTGCTTCTTTGCCATCCGCTCTCAAAACCACAGGCTCGATACCGGGGAAAGGAAACGTCGCAGAGCCCGGCTTAAGAGGTGTCGCGCCGGGAAGAGGGGTGATAAGTATGCCTCCGGTCTCGGTCTGCCACCATGTATCAACAACAGGGCATCGTCTGTTCCCTATAATGTTATAATACCAGAGCCATGCTTCCGGATTTATCGGTTCTCCTACCGTCCCAAGAAGCCTGAGGCTTGAGAGGTCTCTTCCCTTTGGCCATTTATCTCCGCTTTTTTCCATTGCCCTGATTGCTGTAGGTGCGGTATAGAAGATCGTAACCTTATATTTTTCAACGAGTTCCCAGAACCTGTCAGGCTTCGGATAATCCGGCACCCCTTCAAACATAAGCTCAGTCGCCCCCGCTGCCAGCGGTGCGTATACAGTGTAGCTGTGACCAGTTACCCATCCGCAGTCCGCGGTGCACCAGTATATATCATCATCGCGGTAATCGAATATCCATTTGAATGTCTGCAATACATAAAGCAGGTAGCCTCCTGTGGTATGCAGCACACCTTTGGGCTTCCCCGTACTTCCGCTTGTGTAAAGGATGAACAGGGGGTCCTCGGCGTCCATCGCTTCGGGTTCGCATTCATGTGAAACTGAAGACATTTCTTCATGCCACCAGAAATCCCGCCCTTTTTGCATATTTACGCTTGAGGCGGTGCGATTATAAACAATCACGGTTTCCACACTGGTTTCAAGCGCCCGGTCAACATTTTCTTTAAGAGGCACTGTCTTACCTCCCCGCAAACCCACGTTTGCCGTGATTACCATTTTACATGAACTGTCATGAATGCGGCTGCGCAGTGAATCTGCGCTGAAACCCGCAAATACCACGTTATGAATTGCGCCAATTCTTGCACATGCAAGCATCGAAATCACAAGCTGCGGTATCATCGGCAAATAAATTGCAACCCTATCGCCCCTTTTGATACCCTTTTTCTTGAGGACGTTTGCAAATTTACATACTTCGATATGCAATTGTGCGTAGGTATAACTCTCGGTGTCCCCGTTGTCGCCTTCCCAGAATATGGCAATTCTATTCCCGCGCGAAGTAAGATGCCTGTCAAGGCAGTTGTATGATGCATTCAGTTTCCCCCCTTCAAACCACTTGCATATTACGTTTTCAGGATCCCATGAAAAGACATTATCCCATTTTTTAAACCACGCGAGGTCCTCCGCTTTCTGCGCCCAGAAAGCTGCAGGGTCTTTAATGGAAGCGTCATAAATTTTTTTATATTCTTCAAGACTTTTTATATATGCTTTTTTGCTGAATTCCGGTGCGGGGTTAAATATGCGTTTTTCTTTAGATAGGGATTCAATAGTGTATTCGGCCATATTGTTTTACCTGCCTTAGCTTAATTCATTGTTGTCATTAAATAGTTATCAGGTTCTTGAAGGAATAAAACCTGAGGTATCTGGGAAGTCTGTGTTAATAAAGCATTATAAATCTTTATTTTACTAAATAACTTGTGAATAACTGTGTTTAACTAAAAATATGCTTACCCCCTTGTTTCCACTGGAAAAATTAACCAGGTGATTATATGCTTTATTGTCACGGAGCGAACACCAGAAGGAATTTATTCTTATATTAAGGCTATTATAAGATTGATTTTTAAAATATATGTAATTAACTCTTATTTTTTGATTTAAACACTAACTAACCTTTATTTCTATTGAAAGCTTAAATATTAGAAGTTACATCTATTCACATGTCGTTCACAAAATATTTCACCTAAGAAGGAGACATCGGAGGGGATATCCGCATGTCAGGGCTGTCCGCTACGAACGGGCGGACAGCACTCTCATTTTTTGAGGCATCATGAAAATACGGCTCGAAATCGAAGGAAAAAATGCAGGCAGCATAAATTATAAGGGAACTGACTGCGCCGAGCTTGCTGTAACTTATCTCAATTCAATCGAAGCCGATGAGGTTTTTATCCACATGGAAAAGGATGACGGGACAAAAGCAAATGCCCAATTCGAAGGCGAATTCTTCGCTATGTCTGCCACCAAATTCATTATGACGGCCGCTAAAGATAAAACCGCAGCCCCGCATGAAACATCATTTCCGGCAGGTATCGAGGAGTCCGAGCCGCTAACCTTGAAAGAGCGTTTAGAGATGTTCCTGCGATTTGAATATCCCAGGATATGGTTCTCATCCCTCGACGTAAAACGACAGTATGAGACCGTTTACGGGAAAATCAGCCTGAGCACCGTATCAACATACCTGGCAAGAATGTACAGGAACGATATACTTTTGCGAAGAGGAAATCGCAACCAGAGGGAGTATCGGTTTAAAGAGGAAACGGCTCTTCTTTCGAATATGGAATATACACTTGCAAAATGAATGTGCAAAATAGTGATGGGGTTGATGAGCCGACCCTTCAAGACTGTTTTCAGGGCTTACAGCACCCTCGCAACATTAAATTCTATGCTGGCTTCGCTGTAAATCGCGCTCCATGCGCTTTCTTATAGCACCCCGGATATGGGAGAAATCCCAGTCAAACCACTTCCTTTCAGACCTTGAATGGTCACGGGGCATTCACGCCCGGGAAACTTGGAATTTACTATATTCCAATATGGTCATCCTGCCGATTTCATGCTAGCTCATCATAGCGTGCACCTTATTACAAACATTTGTAGTAAGGTAATTGATTATTTTAGTTTATCACGATTAATACTTTTCGATAACAAAACTGATAAAAAACAGGGTCACATACCTAATTAATAGTTTCAAGCTTGAACATCACATTTAAACCCTGCAATGTCATCTGGACTTTATCACCAAAACGCAGGATTTCTTCTACATCCACTTTTGTTCCCCATTCATAAACGTAATCGTGAGTTCCCTGCATTGGCTTGAACCCCAGGGACATAAGCCGCTGATTAATCTCCGATGGTTTTCCGCCTTCACTGTTAAACCATACGATCAGATAGCTTTTCATAGTCATATCAAGTTATTATTAATATTATATCATGCTTTTGGTCAGGTCTCTTTATATCCCATCTCAGCTAATAGATTTTTTGCAATGTCGAGTGAATCTTCTTTGGTCCCTGTTTTGATAATCATTCTTCCGCTCGGGTACATCGAGATCTCCACTCCTTTATAATTCAAAAGCAGAATGTGTTTTGTCGCTACTTTTGTATCGAAAATCCTGCTTGCGCCGATAAGATCGATTTTAATATCGGTGCTCACTTCAAAAGCTGTTCTTCCCGAGCATAATCTTACGGATATGGCCATATATTAATACCTGAGAGATGCAACGGAAATATATAAGCATGCGTACGGACTCAATAAAAACAATATGATGGGACGAAACGTATCGATTTTATTTTTATTCTTTTTATTTTTCTTTTTTGCATTCACAGGTTCAGGGAAGAGCGATATATTGTTGAACGGGACAAGCATATATCTTGCAACAGGTGATTCCTACGGTCTTTACCAGGGATATGTGCTTACAGTTAAAAGCGTAAGCGGCGATGGTTCTGTCTGGCTTCAATTAACTGAAAACGATAAGATAGTAAAAAGTGAAATAGTGGCAGGGGATTATTTCAACTACAATAAAAGCAACAGGACGATATTATCCATTAAAGTTGACAATGTATATTACGGTGCATCAGAACAAACCTTAGTTTCGCTATTCCCTGTTTACCAGTACGTTGACCCTGATTTGCCTGTTCCTGATATAACCGAAATGATTCCCAAAGACGTCAACAATCCTGTTGATAAAAATACCACTGTTAGGATAAGTACGCCCGGAGAAC
>JAPMTY010000093.1 GCA_026552835.1 Candidatus Methanoperedens sp. | reverse complement strand
GACTGCGGTCACTGCCAGGACAGGGATTCCGTATTTTTCCCCTTCATCAACGAGTTTTGATAAATTATCTATTGTTTCCTTTTCATATTCCCCGCCGACATATACCGAGCAAGTGATAGCTGATGCGTTAATCCGTATTGCATCATCTATATTGGTGGTTATGATTTCATTGGATAATTCCTTCAAGATGCTCTGACCGCCCGAGACGCGCAAAATGATGGGAATATCCACAGCAGGGTCTATCCAGTTCCTGATTGCGCCCCTCGTTATCATCAACGCATCTGCGTATGGCAGCAGCGGCTCAACTGTTTTGCCAAGGTTCGAAAGGCCGGTTGTCGGTCCCTGGAAGTAACCATGGTCAACCGCCAGCATGACGCAGCGCCCTGTTTTTGGCTTTATTATCCTTGAAATCCTGTTCTTCATTCCCCAGTTCATAATTATTATCCTCCTTTAGTTTTTATTCAGGCCTGACCAGCAGGTAACCTTTTTCGATGAGCCAGTGATGGAATTCATAAGTGGTATGCAGGCAATTTTTCATGCATATTTCCCGCAGGTCTGCAGATTCTTGTGTCTTTTTATTCATCATCACCTGTACGGGACACTCGATATCGTTGCAGTATTCTCTTCTTTTGTACTCTACAAATCCCTCGATTGGCATAATCTCAAAGCTGATTCTGAGGATTTAAAATTTGCGGAAGGGTTCTGGCAGTGTGAGAAAATTCAAATTGTGATTTGTTTGAATTTATTTGAAATTCTTAAATGACGATTTATTAAAAATGAAACGCAAAGAGACGTTATCACGATAAACAAAGTTAAAAAAGCTGTTATAATCTCCGTGTTCTCTGTGACTCTGTGGCAAGAGTTCGTATGTAGCCACAAAGGCACAGAGGCACTGAGGAATTTACCACTATCATCCAGAGTTAAACCTATCAATCATGTCTCAGTGTTCTCTGTGACTCGGTGGCAAATGTTGTATGATTGCCACAAAGACTCAGAGGCACAGAGGATTTTATCACAATCATCCAGAGTTAAACCTATCAATCATGTCTCAGTGTTCTCTGTGACTCAGTGGCAAATGTTCGTATGAATGCCACAAAGACACAGAGGCACAGAGGATTTTATCACAATCTTCCAGAGTTCAACACATTAATCATTTCTCGGTGTTCTCTGTGACTCAGTGGCAAATGTTCGTATGAATGCCACAAAGACACAGAGGCGCAGAGGATTTTATCACGATCTTCCAGAGTTCAACACATTAATCATTTCTCGGTGTTCTCTGTGACTCAGTGGCAAGAGTTCGTATGCCATCAGATTTTGGCGTGCACGGATATTGGAAAGATACTGACACGCGAGCGCCTGCGTTCGGTTATCAGGGAAAAGAAACCGGAATCCATAAGCGAACTGGCAAGGATGCTGAAGCGCAAAGAATCAAATGCGCATAATGACCTGACTTTTTTGGAAGGTATCGGTCTCCTTGAGCTGAAAGAGAGTAAGAATCGGAAAGCGCCTGTTGTTGATTACGATGCGCTGCATATTACAGTTCCACTGACTGCGTAGGTCACAGACTGTCGTGAATCGGCGGGGCATCACGGCGCGGGTGCATGAGGGTTTCTATAGTTTGTTCTTTATTTTGGCTTTTGATACGAAGGAGCAATGAACAAAAAAATGTAACCGATAACGGGAGCAAACAATTGCCTGCAATGGTTTCATATCATTTTAGACAGAGGGATTAAATATAATTAGGAATATTATCAAAGATTAAATGAAGGTTGTATGCAGAAGGATCCGGCAAAGATAATGCAGGAATATGAAAAGCAATGCGCGCTTTATTCAGATTTCACAGAAAAGATTGAAAAGTTGATTAGAGACCTTCTTAAAGAAAAAGATATTAATGTACATTCTATTCCCTCTCGTTTAAAAAAAAGTGAAAGTCTCAAGAAAAAATTGGATCGTGCGGAAGGAAACTATCTAAAACTGAGCGATATAGCAGATATTTCTGGTGTCCGTATTATCACATATTTTGCTGATGATGTTGATGTAGTAGCAAAGATAATTGAAGAAGAATTTGATATCGATAGAAAAAATTCTGTAGATAAACGTGCTATGCTTGATCCCGATAGATTTGGATACATATCATTACATTATGTTGCCAAACTTCCGAACTCACGTTTACAACTTACAGAATATCGAAGATTTTCAAACTGTAACGTTGAAATCCAGATAAGATCTATTCTTCAGCATACATGGGCAGAAATTGAGCATGACCTTGGTTACAAAACTAAAGAATCAGTCCCAAAAGACATTAGACGACGTTTTTCGCGACTTGCTGGGCTCCTAGAGATTGCTGATGATGAATTCATCCAAATCCGCGATAGTTTGAAAGAGTACGAAAACAAAGTTCCAGTAAGAATCAGTGAAACACCAGCATCTGTTTTAATTGATCAGGCTTCGCTGCTAGCATTCATTAAGAATAGCACACTTGTGCATGAGTTAGACCAACGTATTGCGACTATAACAAAAACAAACATTTTAGAAGAACCAGATATTGCGGTCATCCCTAATCTCAAGTATGTCGGCCTTGAAACCATAGCAGACATTGAGTCTGCGCTACGTGAATTTGGCGAGGTCGCACTTAGCTTGGCTGGTAAGTGGATAAAAGGTGGCAAAGGTTCATATATAAGCCCAGGGATTTGTTTATTCTATTTGTGTTACATACTCGCAGCGCATAGTAGATCTGCTATACAACTCATGGATTATTTAAAAACATTTAAGATAGGAAAATCAGAAAAAGGACGAGAAATAATTGCAGAAGACATAATCTCAGTTCATAATCAGGCGATCTCCAATATTAAATCTTAACATTATTTCATGTAATTCCATAAGCCGTGTTTTTATAAGTTAATCGGTATCTTACCCATTTTTAGCGGCGCAATTATTATCGAGTCAAGATGCCAAGATGCTCTAAACGATGTGCGAAACACCCATCGTTTTCAGTCACCAACCTTTTGAACAATGGGCAATAGCCTGCATATGGCGATTTTGCATGGCACTTACCCTGGAATCCTCCTCGCCAAATCGCAGTAATACTTCAATTTACAGCTATGCTCAATCTGCGCCGTGATAAAATAAGCCTCCTCAATCGTTTTCCCGGCAGCGAACGTGCCGTGGGCAAAAACGATAACGCCTTTGTGGTCTTTCAGCGCTCCCGAAGCGTTATCCGCAAGTTCTTTTGTCCCGAAGCCACCCCTCACCACCGGAATCTCATGCAGGATATACTGCCCTTCGCTGTCAGGAGGTATTATCTTATCATGCCCCAGCAGCGACTCGATGACCGAAAATGCAGGATGGGCATGGATAACCGCAAGCGCCGTCGTATTCTTATAAATCGCCCTGTGAATCGGGCTTTCAGATGAAGCGATACTGTCAGGGCTTGAAGGCTCATCGATATCCACCTCCACAACGCTGTCCCCGTTTATCTCATCAAGGGCGCACCCGCTTTTTGTGATAAGCATTCGGCTTCCGGAGCGCACACTCATATTCCCGAAATTCGACTCAACAAGCCTGCGCTCCACGAGCTTCTTCCCGAATTTTGCCATCTCCTGCCATTCAATCATATCTGTATCCGAATTTTTCAATGAAAGTTCAATACTTATTTTAAGGAACACTTTGCGTTCTTTGCGTCTTTGCGGTGCAGAATTTAATTCACCGCAGAGGCGCCAAGGCCGCAAAGATAAGTTTAAATTGTTTAGTTTTGAACTATAATTTTCAAACATATTATTTCCTTTTGAAAAAAAGCCATGAATCCTTTCCTTTGAACCTTGTTTTTATCATGGCATACCTGCCTGTTAATTTCCTGCCCCTGAGTTCAAAGAGCAGTTCATTATCCTTCTCGCTTTCAAGAATGAATTCGCCTTTATCCCATATCCGCACAGTCCCTGCGCCGTACATACCTTCCGGTATCGTCCCTTCAAAATCGGCATATTCAAGCGGATGGTCTTCAGTCTGGATTGCAAGGCGCTTTTCACCCTCTTTTACGGGCGGCTCCTTCGGAACAGCCCACGAGCGAAGCACTCCTCCCATCTCAAGCCGAAGGTCATAATGCAGGTGCCTGGCATCGTGTTCATGGACTACAAAAATATTCCCTGCATGCGGAAAAAGGGCGCCTTTCGGTTCCGGCGATTTTGAAAAATCCCTCAATTTAGAATATTCCTCAAGCGGCATGGCATCACCCGAAAGTAAAAGCGCTCGGGCACAGCTTATTCAGGACGCAGATTTCACATTTTGGTTTCTTCGCCTCGCAGACCTGTCTTCCGTGCTGAATAAGCAGCAGCGCGAAAATATCCCAGTCATTTTTCGGGATGATTTTCATCAGGTCTTTTTCTATCTTTTCAGGGTCGGTGTTCGCAGTCAAGCCGAGCCTGAAAGATAACCTTTTCACATGCGTATCCACAGCTATGCCCTCGATTTTCCCGAAAGCGCCCGATAATACGATGTTCGCCGTCTTCCTGGCAACTCCCGGCAACATGATAAGGTCTTCCATCGTGTCAGGGACTTTTGAATTGAAATTTTCAACCAGAATCCCGCACAGGTTTTTGATGTTCTTTGCCTTGTTCCTGTAAAAACCCGTCGAATAAATGTCCTTTTCAAGCTCTTCCTGCGGGGTTTTCACATAATCCTGCGGCGTCCTGTATTTCGTAAAAAGGGTTTTTGTGACTTTATTTATTTGCTTATCAGTACTTTGCGCCGAAAGGATGGTGGCAACCAGGAGCTCAAGAGGATTTGAAAAATCAAGAGCTATCTTTACATCAGGATATTCTTTTTTCAATAGCGCCCTGATTTCATCGACTTTATCCATGCTTTCAATTATCTATTGCAAAATAGTTAAGAGTTTTGACCGCCCAGTCCCTAGTAAAGCTAAACATTTTAATTATCTTTTTTTAACATATTCCTGAGAGCGCGCGAGGATTTAACGACATTTTCTAAAGCAGCCGAACGACTTTTGGCAGTTGCGAGCATTGTTGATACCGGCTCATCCTGTGAAACGACCGTTCCCGGTTGCGGGATATCTGCGGCTCTCCCCTTTTCCATGCACCCTTTAAGCGTATCTGAGACCGTTTTGCTTATCACGGTTTTCTTGTTTGCATAAACAATTGACTTGGCTGCAAAACACACAGGTTCTCTTACTTCTGGAAGTTCCCCTGAAAAGGATTTTACATGCGCATCGAAAATATTTATTCCAAATGCCGGCTCCACAGTATCCATGCTGCCCTGGAAACGCGGATTTACTTCGATGACAACTATGCCTTTTTCTGTCTGGATAAAATCCACGCCGTTTGAACCCACAAGCCCGAATTCAATTGCAATCTGCTTTGCATATTGTATCATTTCATTATTGAATTTGGACTGGAATGGAGTGATATTGCCGCAATAAGCAAAAGGCAGCCCGGGAACGCCTATTAACTGTTCATTCAGCGCAACCACAACGGCATCTTCCCTGCTGCTTATTACGGATGCGCTGCAGGGTATCCCTTCAATATATTCCTGTGCTATGAATTCACTGGCATCGATTCTCTCTTTGAAAATTGCCAACTCCCCTTCATTTTTTACGATTATGTTTCGCATCCCGCCCGAGCCCGATTTTGGTTTTATCATCAGCGGGAATCCAAGTCCATCGGCTTTGTCTATTGATTCTGTTTCAGGATGAGGAATCCCCATCGACAAAAGCTTCCCTGGAAGCTTTGATTTGTCGCTGACCTCTTCCATGACTGCTGGCGGGTTGCTTAATACGTTCTTGAATTTCAATTTCTCATAACCCGGCCCCAACACCACGGCATCGGCCTCACCAAAAGTTCTCGCTAATTCCTGCAATTCATTCTCCTGGCTGGTTTTGAAAAGCAGGGATTTATCAGAACAGTTGCATGTGTCCACATCTCCAAAACAGTCAAGAGTAAAAACCGTGTATCCGGCTTTCTTTGCCGAACATACGATACTGCGGGCGCTGTTTGCTATAACCAGCACTTTCATTTACTTATTACCTCTTTCCCTCTTTTTTTGGGAACAATCTCTATCTCGCCCCCTGCAAATTTTGTTCTCAGGGCGTCCTTCCCCTCTGCCGCATTAAGCCTGTCAAGAATTATGGCAAGCGCTGCGACCTCGGAGTGCGGCTGGTTTCCCACGGCCACGTTCCAGTCTGCTAGCTCATACATCTCAGGCGGGACTTTCTCTGCCCCGACTACAATCATAAGATTCTCAGCATCCGCAGCTATCTGTGGTATCGCATCCGGTAGATTGACACCGTACATGGTCAGATGCAGCACTTTCCCGCCTGCTTCTTTCCATTTTTTAATCTCGCTTTTCCAGCTTGTAATCCTTCTTACATAGAACGAGCCGCCCCACCTTGCCGCTGCCTCGTTCAGGCTCTTCTCGATGCCAGAATCATCAGAATCAAGAAGCATGCCTTCTGCTCCCAGAGCGCGCGCCGTGAGTGCAACATGGGTGGTTATCCTCTGGTCTCTCTGGATGCGGTGGCCGAGACGGAGTATTGTAATTCGCATAGGTTTGACGTGAATATACATGCGGGCATTTAAATTGATGCCCTAAAGCCAATCAAAAGGGTTATATGAAGCCACCACCATAAAAAACCATTCAATTATCACGATTAAACGAGGAATTTTATGAGCGAAAAAATTGGAATACTTGCACTCGGGCATGGAAGCAAACTCCCCTATAACAAAGACGTGGTGACAGGGGTTGCTGGGCTTATTGCGAAGAAATACAGGAATGTGGTCGTCAGGACGGGGTTTATGAATATGAACAATCCCACAATGAAGGAAGGGCTTGACGCTTTTAAAGGTACTGGCGTGACCACAATCGTAGCCGTCCCTATTTTCCTGGCGCATGGCGTTCATACCACGGAAGACATACCCCAGATCCTTGGCGTAAGCCGCGAGGAGAGGAAAACCACGATAAAAGTGGATGGCAGGGATGTAACGCTTGTATATTCGGAACCGCTCGGCGTTGATGAACTGGTCGCTGAACTGGCATTCAAGAGGGCAAAGGAAGCCCTTTCATCGAATTGATGCATTTTAAATCCTCATCAAAAGTAGCCGTTCTTGACCTGACACACGGCGGCGCTGTAATAGCTCGGAAGCTCAAGAATATTGTAAGCGAAATTGCTGCGGTTGACGTTTATAAGACGCTTGGCGCCAGCGAGTTGGAGGCTCTTGAAAATTGCGGCATAAGAACTTCACGGGAGCCGCTGAACGCATCTGATTTTGACATTATAATCGCCCCTGTGCATCTTGATTCCAATTATCCCATGCTAAAGGATGCGCATACGAATAATATACCTGTTTTATCGCATCATGCAGCAGTCGGGCAAATTTTATCCGGATACAACCTGAAAAATAAAACCCTGGTTGAAATAACAGGTACGAAAGCAAAAACAAGTACTGCAATCCTGCTTGCTCAGATTTTATCCGGGGAAAAAAAAGTCGTTTCGCACACAAGCCGCGGCATTGAGGACTGGAGTGCAAGAAAAATAATCAAAAAAGGGATAAGCATAACGCCTGCAAGCGTTCTTTCGGCGCTTGATGCCCTGGATGAGGCTGGCATTGGATTTGATGTGTTCATATCGGAAATTTCTCTTGGCGGAACAGGCTGTGCCGATATCGGAGTGATAACCACAATAGCCAATGACTATAAAATAGCCAGCGGCACAAAGCTGGCAAGCGACGCAAAGCGCCAGATGATACTCAACGCAAAACCTGGAAGTTCGGTAGTGGTGAACAACGATGCGTTGAGGTTTTTCGGGGCTTGCAGGAGGGACTTGAATATCATTTCGTTTACTGAATCTGTTGATGCCTCATGCAATGTTTATTACGAGGACGAAAAAACAATAGCGTATTATCTTAATAAAAACCACGGCAGGATATGTCTCCCTCTGGCGCAGGGTTACGATGTGACCGCCTATAAAACCGCATTTGCGTGTGCCGTTGCCGCAGCACTTACGATGGATACCGGCGCCGAGACAATCGGACGTGCACTTACTGAATTTAGCGGCGCCGAGGGGCGCATGAAAAAGACCATCCTTGACGGAAGAACGTTGATAGATAATTCAAATTCAGGGATGGACATAAGAGTTGCTGAAAAGGCTCTTGATTTTTCAAAAGCGCAGGGGGAGAGAATCGTCATGGTGCTCGGCGAGGAGGCAAAAGAGGTATGCGAAGGGCTTGACCCATCGGGTGTTGAACTGTTCATCCGGAAGCACCTCGATGAACTTGCAGCCCTTGTGCTTGTGGGAGAAAGGATGAAGCCGTTTGTTAATCCTGGAAATAATATCTATTATGCCGGGAATCTTGAAGCCGGGATTGAACTTGCAAAAAAATTGACGCATGAAAAGGATATTATTTTATCCTGTGTGAAGTGTTTCAGGTAATAAATATGGAACTTAAAAGACCCATCAAACATGCGAAGATTGTACCTGACATGACCGTGAACGAGCTTGTGGAGGCATTTTCCGGCTGCGCTTTCGGGGCCGGACGCCTTTTTGAAGCCGTGGATATCTACAGGGAGATGGTCAATGACCGGGAATGCACCAAATTCTTCGGTCTTGCAGGCGCTATGGTTCCAGCCGGGATGAGACAGGTTGTGAGCGGCATGATAAGGGACGGGGAAATCGATATTCTTGTCTCCACGGGCGCAAATCTTGTCCATGATATCATCGAATCCATGGGGCTTCACCATTACAAGGGAACTGACGTTGCCGATGACGTAAAGCTAAAACATGACGCTGTAAACCGCATATATGATGTTTTTCTGCCTGAGCGCCATTTTACAAATTTTGAGGAGAAGCTGCAGTCGATTTTCAGGGAAATCCCGGAAAAACTTTCCATCACCGAACTTCTCTCGCACATCGGTTCAAGACTGGATGATGACAACTCGATTTTGAAAAGCGCATATGACATGGGCGTGCCTGTTTACTGCCCCGCAATCCAAGACTCGATTATTGGTCTCCAGGCATGGCTTTACAAACAGACAAAGCCGCTCAACGTGGATGTTTTTGCAGATATGCGGGGATTGATCGACAGGTGCTATGAGGCAAAGCGCGCCGGCGTTATGATAGTTGGCGGCGGTGTTCCCAAGAACTTCATTCTCCAGTCAATGCTTGTCACGCCGAGGTCTTTTGATTATGCCATCCAGCTCACCATGGACAGGCCCGAGACGGGCGGGCTCTCTGGCGCCACGCTCGATGAGGCGCGCTCGTGGGGTAAGGTGGGCGAGAAGGCGCGGGCCGTAACTGTTTATTCAGATGCCACCATCACGCTGCCGATTATTGTAGCTGCGGCGAAAAGTCGGGACAAAAAGTAAAATACAATGTAATCATTTTTTTGGTTTTATGCGCGCCCCGGGGTCACCGCTGCAAGTAAAAGGCTCAATCTCCACCTCTGACCCTTCTTTGAGTTCTAACTTCTCACATATCTCTGCCGGTATGGTAATTACCAGGTTTTTACCTGATTTGTGAAGTTTTACTACTTCACTCATATTATCACCTTAACCCGAATCATGGGCCTGGATACGCTTCATCATTAAAGGCATTATTCCGGCTTTAGCTTCCTTCCTGGGTTGATTCGGAAGGGTAAACATCGGCATATCAGGTGAGCCAAAAAACTCCTTCTCCCACCGCTCTGTTATTTCGTCGAATATCCTCTTATAGGCTTTACAGTGCGGGTCAACCCCTTTTATTTCGCCTTCAGTCGGCGCTATGGCATTGTAGGGGCAGCCGCCCCGGCAACATTTGATATATTTACATTCCCCGCAATTCTTGTCCACATATTCCTTGAATTGGAACATAAGCTTCCATGCTGGAGACTGGGCAAGCTCTTCCCTGCTTGGATGGTCTTTGACATTGCCCATAACATATTCCGGCATGCCTATGAAACGATAGCAGGGATAGATGCTCCCGTCAGGCCCGACCGCGAATGTATCACCCATGCAGTCCACAAAAGTGCAGACCGTGCCCCGGCTTGTGAAAACGCATTTGCACAGGTGGTCAATATTCATAATCTCTATCTTACCCAGGTTTTCCAGGTATTTATCCAGAAGATAAACCAGCAATTCTCCATACTCTTCCGGAGAAAGTGCATATTTTCCCGGGTTTTCATCACGGATTGACGGGAGAGCGGGATGCAATTTAAGAGTTATTCCATTCTCAAGGAAAAAATTAAATATCTCCTCTTTCCGCTTTACAGATTGGGAAGTGAAGGTGCAGATGAAGCTCACCTTAAGACCCCCGGCCCTGGCAATTTCATAGCCCTTCATGGTCTTCTTGTAATATCCTTTTCCTCTCTGCAAGTCGGTAAGTTCTTCGGGGCCATCCAGACTGGAACCGATGGGAATTTTATACTCTGCCAGGATTTTAGCCATTTCCGGGGTCATTAACCAGAGATTGGATTGCAATGCAAAAGCCGGTTTCAGATGAGCTAAACCCCTGGCGAGTGAGGGCAGCGCCTGCCTGTAAAAATCCGCGCCTGCAAGGAGCGGCTCCCCGCCATGGAATGTAAAGGTGACAGGATCATCCCGGAAATCTTTGAGCCATTCTACCACTTCTTTGATGGTTTCAATGCTCATTATTGGAGATCCTTTATCTGAACTCCAGCAATAGCTGCAATTAGCGGGACAGCCCAGCGTAGGGATTATCATCACGTGAAAAGCCATAAAGCTGTTGTTTTGACCTTCTTTAAACTATTAATAGTTTTCCTGCAATTTGAAATATGGACTGTGTAGAACAAAAGATTATAAAGAAGAAAGTCTTTGGTGTTTTAATGTTAAGGAGGTGGCTCGGATGGAATCTTTGTTGATAAAAGATTTGTACAAACAAGGGGTCAAACAAGCTGATGATGGGTTATTTGACGAAGCTATTAAAAGCTTTGATAAAGCCTTGGAAATCGATTCTAATTACAAAGAAGCATGGAACGGCAAAGGCACGGTTTTTATTGATCTGAATAGACATAAGGAGGCTATTAAATATTTCGAAAAGGCTTTACAAATCGATCCCAAATATACAAAAGCACTGTATAACAAAGCTATTTGCTTGGCCATTCTTAATAAACTGGAGGAAGCGGTTGATTTTTATGATAAAGCCTTGAAAATCGATCCAAAGGATAAGGAGGCGCTACATAATAAAGGTTTTACACTCCGTAGATTAGGCAAATACTCCGAAGCCAAGAATTGCTCTGAAAAAGCCTTAGAGATTGACCCAATGTATAAAATCGCATGGAATAGTAAAGGCAGTGCACTTTTTGAATTGAAAAGCTTTGATGAAGCTATAAACTGTTACCAGAAAGCTCTGACCATAGATCCCAAATACAAACATGCTCATTTTAACATTGGTTTGATATACCTTAGAAAAAAAGATTATGAAAAATCAAAAGTTCATTTTGATCAAGCAATAAAGTTGGATCCATGTTATGCTGAGGCATATAATGCTTTTGGCACTTTATATGGAGAAGAGGGCAAATTTGATAAAGCGATTGAAAATTTTGGAAAAGCAGTAGAAATAGATCCAAGTTCTATAAAATTCCAAATCAATTTAGCTAAAGCGGAATTATTATCAACAGAAGAGGGGCCGGACTGGTGGGACTGGTGGAAATCCAGCAACTCAAAATCAATAATAGCAATTATCCTAGGCAGCGGAGCTTTTATTCTTGGTTTCCTAATCATTCTTTTCTCACTTAATCCATCATTGTCCGCTACTCCGATGTTAAATACAACCGAAATAGTTGTCCAAAATGTAACTTCAGGAGCTAATATCACCGTCACAACGACTAATACGACGACGTTCAGCAGTAGATCGATAGAAATGAGTTCTCTTTTAATCCTACTGGGGGTTATAATCGTGATCCTACTTATACCACAGATTCAAAAAGTCAAAACTCCATTTTTTGAATTTGAAAAAGGAACAACTTCAAACAGGCCGAGCCGTTCTCCTAAATACGACTTGTGATGAAATTGGTGGAATTGCCAAAACTCATTTATCTACTGTTTTTGGCACAATCTTATTACATTCGCTGATGAATGTGGATGTTTTTGAACCCAATCGATAACATGAGAAGCGGGCTGGGAGGGATTTGAACCCACGGCCGTCGGATTAAGAGTCCGACGCTCTGCCTGTCTAAGCTACCAGCCCATCTGGGCTTTCCTCTAATAATGTTATCTTAATATATACATTTCGCACTTATCTAACCATATGAAAATTGCACGCGATACATTAGATTTCATTCTCGAAGTCTGCAAATCCTCGTATCCGAAAGAGTTTGCAGGCATGCTTTCCGCAAATGGCGATGTCATAACAGACGTCGTGGTCGTCCCGGGAACCGAATCAACAGATGAGAGCGCGGTGATGCAATTATTCATGCTTCCCAATATACGCACCGTGGGAACGGTACACAGCCATCCCTCAGGCAACACAAGACCTTCAGGCGTCGACCTTGAATTATTCGATGCAAAAGGCAGCATACACATAATTGTGGGCGCGCCTTATACTATCGAAAGCTGGACATGCTACAATAAAGAGGGGAAACCTGTCAAGCTTGAGATAGTCGATTACGAGTTTAAAGAAAAAGAAGAAAACTGGTAATTATTTTTTCTTCCTGGTTTCTATATCTTTTTTAAGCCAGGGACCGACATCAGCCCCATGAGTAAGGGCTTTCAGGTCATCTTTTAAGTTACT
>JAPMTY010000092.1 GCA_026552835.1 Candidatus Methanoperedens sp. | reverse complement strand
CTCATGCTCGTAAACTACAAGGAAATAAGATATCACTGACATCAATTCCCAGACTATCAGGAACATGACCGCATTATTTGCAGTGACTACCAGTATCATTGAAAGAATGAAGATGTTATAAAGGAAACCAAGGTATCCGATATTCTTTTTGCCGAAATATTCTCTCACGTACCCGATTGAATATACAGAGACTGCAAAGACTGCAACCGATATGACAAGAATGAAAAATGCAGACAGAGCGTCCACAAAAATACCGAATTGCAGAAATGAAGTGCCTGGAAGAGCTAATGAAAAAGTGCTGCCGAAAATCACAGATAATGAGAAAACAATCCCGAAAATGGAGCCAACGGCCGCGCTTATGAACGATATAAAGGCGCAAACCCTGTCGTTTTTATTAAACAGTATAGATGATACGGCGCCGATAAGATAAAACAAAATCAATCCAAAAAATAAATATGTATCCATCATTTCACCGGTAAACTATGGTTTTTATCGAAAACAAACAAAAACAGTTGACAAGTTTTATTATATTTTATCCCAGCTTTTTTTCATTTTTGATTTATGAATAACAGAACCACTTTTTACCTACGTTTTTGTATTTAAGACTAACCAGTGAAAGTGTATCGATTATTAGTGTAGGATTGATGGTTTTTCTTTATGCCCCGCTTCCTACAAATATCAAAGCAATGACCAGCGTGATAAGTATGTAGAGCAGGTATGTCTGGATGTAGCCGGTCTGGATAACTCTCATCAATCTCGATACCGTAAGCACCAACCATGTGACAGGCCTGTACAAATATCGCTCAAATAGCGGCTCTATCTCTGACTCAAAAATCACCCTGTCCTTAAAGTACGGCGAATCCGAATAAGTGGTCTGGATCTCCCTGTGAGGGCGGAATATTCCGCCAAGCCACATGCGTATGGGTTTTGAGAAAGCGGTTGCCGTATATTCATTCCTGGAAGTCAGAACCGGCTGTCCGCATCCCCATGTTTCGTATTTCACCGTATTCGTCCGGCTCATCAGCATGTACGCAATAACCGGAAGCGGGAGAATGACGAATACCAGCAATGCAATCCATGTTGTGGAGATACTTCCGGGGAATGAGGAAAGTGTTCCTATTGTTAAATCAAAACTTATCCTGGAAGCTATACTTGTCCCGACAAGCGGGGCGGATACTGAATCAAGTATGCCGATAACATAAAAGGGCAGGACGCCAAGAACAATGCACATCAAGGCAAGAACAGCCATTCCTGCGAGCATTGATACTGGCACTTCTTTTGCGTGTTCCGCATGGTCGCTTCTTGGCAGCGCAAGAAAACTGATGCCGAATGCCTTAACAAAACAAGCGGCTGCAAGAGCGCCCGTTAAGGCAAGACCTGCGCCGCTAAAAAGCACTGCTATTTTTGTGATATTATCCGTGAGATTAATGCTTAGCAACTGTGCCTGCAATGTAAGCCACTCGCTTACAAAACCATTGAACGGAGGAAGCGCCGAAATGGATATCGCGCCTATCAGGAAAAAGAAAGCTGTCCAGGGCATTCTCTTTATGAGACCTCCGTATTCCTCGATATTTTTTGTGTGGGTTGTATATATTATCGAACCAGCGCCCATGAAGAGCAGGGATTTAAACACAGCGTGGTTAATCGTGTGGTAAAGAGCGGCAATCAATCCGAATGCCGCAAGGTCGGGGTGCCCTGATGACATGAATATCATGGAAACACCGACTCCGATAAGGATTATTCCGATATTTTCAACGCTGTGGAAAGCAAGAAGGCGTTTCATATCGTGTTCCATTAATGCATACATAACACCGATAAGCGCTGAGACCGATGCTATAATCAACAAAAGCATTCCCCACCACCAGGCTCCGCCTCCAAGGAAATCAATAGAAACCCGGATGAGCATGTAAATAGCGGTCTTGATCATTACACCCGACATCAGCGCAGATACGTTACTGGGCGCGGCCGGATGAGCGTATGGGAGCCAGATATGGAGGGGCACAATACCTGCTTTGGTCCCGAATCCTATAAGTGCGAAAAGGAAAGCCATGTCTTTTAATTGTGAAGGCATGGTCATGCCCGCGGCTCGGAATGTTTCGAAGCTGAAACTGCCGCTTGAACCTGCCATTATCAAAAACGATAAAATAATGAAACCGGTTCCAACATGGGTCATTACAATATATAAAAATCCTGCTTTCCTTGTTTCCTCCTTTTCATGCTCAAAGACAACAAGGAAATACGATATTACTGACATCAGTTCCCAGACTATCAGGAACATGACTGCATTATTTGCAGAAACGACGAGGATCATGGAGAGAATAAAAATGTTATAAAGGAAACAGAGATAGCCGATATTCTTTTTACCGAAATATTCTCTCACGTACCCTGTTGAATAAATCGAAACTGCAAAAGCTGTTATCGATATTGCAAAAATGAAGAATGCAGAGAGCTTATCTGCAAAAAATCCAAAATTCAGGATTGGTGAGCCTGAAAGAGTTAATGAGAAATTATTTCCCAATAAAATAGAACCTGAAAATATTACCCCAAATACGGAAGCCATCGAGGCGCTCAAAAAAGAAATGTAAGTGCATAAGCGGTCTTTCCCATTTAAAATAAAAGCTGAAATTGCTCCAATCAAATAAAAGAGAATCATCCCGGAAAATAAATAAGTTTCAATCATAGGCACCTTGAAATTAATGATTTTCTATGCCAATCACGGATTTTCAGAGTATCATATCCCAGATTTTTCTATTGTTGCTTCATGAACAATAGAGTCTCAATTACTTCCCTTTTTTATTTAAGATTAACCTGAAGATTTAAAAAAGTATGAATAGTTAAGTCATCTGTCATTTTTTGATTACAGACTTGCCGATAAACTTATGCCAGTTGTAGATTGCCAAAATAAAAGATATGAGGAAAATCATTTGTGTCAGTTCTGCCAAATAGTAATCGTTGACCAGATTTCCATAGGCTGTGAACTTGAGTACGATATTAATAAATTCATGGAGTGAAAATGTTGCCCCCGCGATTGAAATATAAATCCATGTCTCTTGCAATATTTGATCTGTAAGATATAATCTGGCTTTCAGCAGGGGTTTGTCCAGCTTGCGTGACAATAAAACAATATGCCCGATAAAGAAAATTAAAACAAACGCTGCAAGTGCATTGTAAATTTCAATGAAAGTCCCGATAAAACCTGCCCTGAACATTTGAGTCACTCGTTTTTTGTAAAAATATTATTTCATCATAATGTTATCATATATTTAATATTTACTGGATTGTAGAGTTTTTAAATCAATAAAAAAAGGAATTCAAAGATTAATTTAAATGGCATTCCATAAAGAAAGTTTATAGTATTTCAGGTCATTATTCAATCCATGCTTGCAGTTAAAGCCGAAGGTTTATTTAAATATTATAAAGATGGCGCAAATGGGAAAAAAGAGGTTTTAAAGAACGTTTCCATTGATATCGAAGAAGGTGAGATTTTCGGCATACTGGGACCTAACGGCGCTGGAAAGACCACGCTGATATCTATCCTTTCAACGCTCACAATACCGGACAGCGGCAAAGTGGAAGTCTTTGGAATCGACGCGCTTGCAGACCCTAACAGCGTGAAATGTATAGTGAATGTGAGCAGCGGGAACCCGAATTTTCCCTGGAGCCTTACGGTTTATGAGAACCTCAAATATTTTTCATTGCTCTACGGGTTAGACAATTCTGCTATTGAAAAGGTCATTGGTATGCTTGAACTTGAGCCCTTCAGGAATGCCAGGTTTGACTCGCTGTCCACCGGCACAAAGCAGCGCCTTTCACTTGCGAAAGCCCTCCTCAATGAGCCGCGCCTCCTGTTCCTGGACGAGCCGACGGTGGGTCTTGACCCGGATATGGCGATTAAAATCAGGAGATTGATAAAGCGGATACATGATGAAAAAGGGATTACAATTGTCCTGACAACCCATTATATGAAGGAAGCCGAGCAGCTCTGCGAAAGGATTGCGTTTATCAAGAAAGGCGAGATAATCGCCAATGCGGCGCCGACTGAGTTAAAAAGACAGATGAAGCTTGGTGAGACTATAACGATAGAGTACAAAGGGAAGTTTGATGATTCCCGTTTAAAGGATGTCCCCGGTATTCTTGATATCCTGCATGAGAACGGGAAAATAAAAATCGTGGCTGAGAATGTCGAACCTATTATCGATAATGTGATGAAGAGGTTCTGTGATGTTCATATCAAGAATATTGAGATTGCCCAGCCCAACCTTGAGGATGTTTTCCTGAAACTTGCTCATTAAATGTATATAATAAAAAAGCGTAAAAGTGCACATTATGAAGAACCCCACCAAAATCAACCCCAAGCAAGCAGCCGGTGAAAAAGCAGCCCAGCTCGTTAAGAACGGAATGGTCGTCGGACTCGGCACAGGCTCAACCACGGCATACGCGATTAAAGAACTCGGAAAACGTGTGGATTCGGGCTTGAAAATACTGGGAGTTCCAACATCGTACCAATCAGCGTTCCTGGCAGCCGAGAACGGCATCCAGCTGACAACGCTCGATGAGCATCCTGTGCTTGATATCGACATAGACGGGGCCGACCAGGTAGCTAATTTTGCAGCAATCAAAGGCGGCGGCGCCGCGCATACGCGGGAAAAAATAGTAGCGCAATCCGCTAAAAAGTTTGTTGTGGTGACGGATGAATCCAAAATCTCCGAAGTCCTGAACCATCCGGTTCCCCTCGAAGTACTGCCTTTTGCACGAAAGCTGGTGGTAAAACAGGTTGCAAAATTGGGAGGAAAAGCTGTTGTGCGCATAGGTGTTAATAAAGACGGTCCTATTATTTCGGATAATGGAAATTTCATTCTGGATGCCGATTTCGGGGAAATAAATGACCCGGAATCACTGGATAGAGAGCTTTCACAGTGCGCAGGCATTGTGGAGCATGGGATATTTACTAAAGTGGACCTTGTTTATATCGGTAAAATAGACGGCTCAGTGGAAATTATGGAATCCTAAGAACCGTTTGTCTCATTCCCGAAATCCTTATTCACCAGAGTATCTTTTACCCTCGTTCCCTTTTTTGCAGTAACCTCTGGCCACAACCTGACGCCTGAATGAATCGTAACTTCTTCTTCGATTACAACCCTTGGACCGATTACGGTTCCGGTTTCGAGTATGCACGAGTCACTTATCCTGGTGGCATTATCAATAACAGCGCCTGAAATGGCACAGTCATCTCCGATATCCACATTATCAAAGATATACGAAGAAAGGATTCTTGAATTGCTGCCTATCGTACAGTTTGAGCCGATAGAGGTATAAGGACCTATGAGGACATTATCGCCAATTGAAGTATTCTCCCCTATTACTATTGGCCCTACTGCAGCCGAGTTTGAACCGAAGGAAACATCGTGCCCGATGTCAATGGGTCCTGTAATTTTTGCATCCTTAATGTCAAGCCTCCCCGAAATCTTGGTTCCGGGCATCTGCTCAAGCATCCACCTGCATGCTTCCCTGTAAGCCTGGGGATTACCTATGTCAGTCCATCTTCCGCGTACGAGATAACCATTTATCGGCTTCCCTTTTTTCATGATATCAGGGAAAAGGTCTTTTGCAAAATCGTATTTTTTCTTTGGGATCCATTTCAGGATTTCAGGGTCACAAACGTATATGCCCGTGCTTGCGAGGTTGCTGAAAATCTCACCTGGCCCGGGTTTTTCAAAAAACCTGTTTATCCTGTTATTGACATCCATATCCGCGATACCATATTCGCGCGGGTCGTCTATCGGGATAAGACCGATGGTGACAGGCGCACCATTTTTCTCATGGAAACGTACGAACTCCCGGAGTCCGAGGTTCATTACATGGTCGCCGCCGACAACCATGAAGGGCTCACCTTCGAAGAGAAGTTCAGCGTTTTTCACTCCACCTGCAGTTCCCAGTTTCTCTTTCTCATGAACGTATTCAACATGCACGCCGTACATACTGCCGTCGCCGAGCGCGGCTTCTATTTCACCGCCAAGATAACCCAGTGTAAGCACAATATCATTG
>JAPMTY010000090.1 GCA_026552835.1 Candidatus Methanoperedens sp. | reverse complement strand
TGAGGGAATTTTTACAAAGAGCCCGTATGAAAAGTCGCTCTACTGGCGCCAGATGCAATTGCGTGAACTTTCCCGTGATTGGAAAGATGCGCCTACCGCTGTTATCGACCATGGCGCTAATCCCGGTCTCATTTCTCACTTCGTCAAGCAAGCCCTGCTGGATATTGCTGCGCGCATCATTTTTGATAAAAAAGCATCTCCGCAGGATGAAGAAGAAATTGCCCGCCTTGCAAAAGCCAGGGATTTTCCCAGACTTGCGAAGAAATTAGATGTCAAAGTAATACATTGCAGCGAACGGGATACCCAAATTGCCAACAGGCCAAAGCAGGTTAACGAATTTGTAGGGACATGGAGCATTGAAGGATTACGGGAAGAGGGAACGGCTCCGGCTGAAATAGGTTGGGGGACGCATGAGAAGAAACTGCCGCCCCTGGCGAATATACCTCCATTCGGACCTAAGAACCAGATATTCTTGCCCCAGATGGGCATTAATACATGGGTCAGATCATGGATACCGGATGAAGAAATTATCGGTATGATGATCCGCCATGGTGAAGCATTTGGCCTTTCAGACCGGTTGACTGTCTGGGAAGATGGTAAGGCGGTTTACAGGCCGACTGTAAATTATGCTTATATGCCCTGTCACGATACACTTTCCTCGCTCTGGGAATTGCGCGGCCGGAATTACGAACTCCAGCCCAGTATCCGGATTATGACAGATGAAATTATATCAGGCGAGGATACCCTTGGGGCGCTCTTGATGGGGCATCATTATAATTCCTGGTGGACGGGCAGCGCTTTGAGCATCGAGGAAGCCAGAGCTCTCGCTCCCGGCCAGAACGCCACTACCCTTCAGGTAGCGGCAGGTATTATTGCTGCCGTACTCTGGATGCTTGAAAATCCGCGGGAAGGTATTAAATTACCCGACGACCTGCCTCATGATTTTGTTCTGGATATTGCCAAGCCGTATCTTGGAAAATTTATTTCTACCCCTTCGGACTGGACGCCTCTAAAAAACCGCAAAGTATTTTTTAAAGAAAATCCGGCAGCAAAATACAATCCCGATCCATGGCAGATTGAAAATTTTATTTTCAGGGGTTAATGATTAATGGTTTGTTAAAATGATTTTTAAATAATAATGGATACAATAATGATCGAAAATCAAAAAGAAATGTTAGAGAAAATTGCCCGGGAACACGGAACTCCGGTTTTTATCATAGATCATGAAAAAATCAGGGAGAATTATCGTGAATTCAGGGAAAAATTGCCTGATGTGCAGGCATATTTTGCTGTTAAGGCGAATTCCAATCCTGAAATTATCAAAACTATGTATGATATGGGTGCAAGTTTTGATGTGGCTTCTTTCCCTGAATTTATGCTGGTTCATGAAAATATCAAGCATTTGCCGGATAAAGAACGGCAGGATTTTATCTGGGATAAAATTATATATGCTAATACCATCAAGCCCGCCGAAGTCCTGGCCAAGTTAAATGAATATAAAATATTAGTTACTTTTGACAATATTGAAGAATTAAAAAAGATAAAAAAACATGCCCCTGATGTTGGTCTTGTTTTGAGGATACGCGTACCTAATACCGGTTCTATGGTTGAGTTGTCTTCAAAATTCGGAGCCCATCCCGGAGAAGCGGTTGATCTAATCGCCGAGGCTGTGAAATTAGGGCTTGGAGTTGAAGGCATTAGTTTCCACGTCGGCAGCCAGTGCAATAATTTTGATAATTATTCGCAGGCTTTGAATTTCGCCTCCTCGATTTTCAAGGAAGCGGAATTGAGAAATTATCAAATCGGGTTTATTGATAAGGAAGGCAAAAAAAGAAAGGTTCTGGATATTGGCGGCGGCTTTCCGGTTAAGTACACGCCGGACGTAAAATCTTTTGCTACTTTAGCGAGACAATTAAATTCAGAAATAAAGCGTCTGTTCCCCAAAGACGATATTCAGGTTATTGCCGAACCCGGGAGATTTATAGTGGCGACGGCATGTACCTTAGTCACGAAAATTGTTGGTAAGGCTGTCCGCGACGGGAAGACGTGCTATTACCTGAACGACGGTGTTTATCATACTTTTTCAGGACAGGTTTTTGATCATCAACATTATCCTTTGCATTCCTTCAAAGACGGAGAGAAAATGGTTTGCGCTACGTTTGGTCCCACCTGCGACGCTTTCGACACTATTTCACTTGCCGACGAGCTGCCTGAAGATTTGCAAATTGACGATTTGCTTTATGCTGAAAATATCGGCGCCTATACGATCGCTTCAACCACCTATTTTAACGGTTTCCCGCCTCCAAAAGTGGTGCATTTGAATAAATAACGTTCTGCAAGAATCAATACCTTATCTCCTTTCTTTTCTCAGGTAATTCCAGCAAAAGAGTTTCTTTATTCTTGAATTCAACAGAGCCTCTCAATTCTTTGAGTTTATCAATATTTTTTCGGTGTTTTAAGAGCCGTTCAAAAAGATTGCTGAAGGTTTCGTTTTTTCCCTTTATCGAGAGGAGCTTTTGTAAATATCTTCACGGATGGTTATGGTCTTGGATGTCATAAGTAAATATATGTTTAAACTTATATTTAGCCCATATAGAATAATTGCAGAAATGAATCCAGAAGCACTATATTCTGTCCTCATGTTCCCTGAGGTCGTATAGGTCTGTCTTTTGCATTGTTCCAAATAGGCTTTTTTTCTTCTTGAAAAGCATTTTTATATGCAAGCACAGGTCAGTGTACAATAACCCTGGTTCTCTTTTCCTTGATTTCTTTAAAAATTTCATCAAGATTCCCGGATATCCATTGAGAGCGTTCCTTCGTGTAGTCGCCTCTTCCCAAATCAAAACTCTGGATAAACCTTACCATCCCTATCGGCCCCAGGGATTTTGCCAGTGTTTTGAATCCATCCTTTCTTATTTCATTAATAGTTTTAGCTTTCATTTTCTGTTACTATATCTACACTTTGCCTGAAATCATAATCCTTTTCATTCCATCCCCATAATTAATATCCCCTCCCTCCAATCAGTACTTCAAGAATGCTCCAGATCATCATCCATCCCCAGAAGTCAAAGCTCATCATCCTTCCCATAAAAGACAGCGGAAATGTGCCCTCATTCCACGGCACCCTGATACTGAAGCAAACCCCCAAAGGCGCGCGCGTTGGGAAATTCAGGATAAAGCAAGGAGAAATGGAAGATTTCAGGCCGCCCTCGGAACTTATCGAACTTCTCCGCCTCTCGGATAAGATTCTTATTGCAGAAGGGAATGAAACCTCTGAGGCTGAATTCAAGGAATTGCTGGCAGCATATCAACTGGATTACGGTTATACGAACCCATGCCGTCTTTGCCTTATTAACGGAAAATATACAGTCCTGGATAGCGGTTCCATCAAGTTTCATAATGAATCGATATGTGAGGACTGCGCAAAAAAAGAACTTTTAAAGGAATCAAAAACAATCAAGCTGGGAAAACACGGGCAGGAAAGGCTTATCCAGATTTTATTAGGAACAAGAAATCTTGATAAAGTGCTTGCAATGATAAGCCCTGAAAAACTGGATTCAGGCTTAACAAGGTTCGATACAATAGAAGCAAGCAGGGTTGAAAGTTCTATGAAAGTAAAAACCCTGCCTTTGCACGAGGAATTTAAAAAGATACTCGAAGCTCAACTTGATGAACTCATGCCCGTCCAGGCATTATCTGTAAAGGCAGGACTCCTTGAAGGAAAAAACCAGTTAATAGTTTCAGCAACGGCTACCGGGAAAACATTTGTCGGGGAACTTGCCGGCATCCAGAATATCCTGAATAAAAAAGGGAAGATGCTCTTCCTTGTCCCTCTTGTCGCGCTTGCAAACCAGAAGTATGAACAATTCACAAAACGTTATTCTTCTGTCGCCACTACTTCACTGCGCGTTGGCACGAGCCGTATAAGCAGTAAGGTAAAAGGCATTCGGACCACTCTATCTTCAGACATAATCGTGGGCACCTATGAGGGTATTGATTTTATAATCAGGTCAGGCAATTCGGGAAATTTGGGAAATATCGGAACTGTGGTCATTGATGAAGTACACATGCTTGAGGACGAAGAAAGAGGGCACAGGCTTGATGGTCTTATAGCGCGCCTGAAATTCACCGCGCCCGAGGCGCAGTTCATCTACCTTTCTGCAACAGTAGGAAAACCACAGTGGCTTGCTGAAAAACTCGCCGCGCGGTTAATCGAATTTGAGGAACGTCCTGTTCCGATAGAGCGGCACCTCATCTTTGCGCCCGAATACGAGAAGAAGCGGTTGATAGAGCGGCTTGCAAGACAGGAATATGATAAGCGCTCCTCCAAAGGTTTCCGCGGGCAGACAATTGTATTCACCAACTCGCGCCGGAAATGCCACCTGCTTGCGGACGGTCTTCTCATTAAGGCGATGCCGTATCATGCAGGGCTGACTTACAATGAACGAAAGAGGGTGGAAGAGCAATTCGGAAGCGGTAACCTTCCTGTTGTGGTGACCACGGCGGCGCTTGCGGCTGGCGTTGATTTCCCTGCCTCACAGGTAATCTTTGAATCCCTTGCCATGGGCATTGAATGGCTGACCGTGCGCGAGTTCCAGCAGATGCTCGGGCGCGCGGGGAGACCCGATTACCATGACCTGGGAAAAGTGGTTCTTCTTGCAGACCCTGAGAGCAGGTTCGGGAAAGGCGATTCCGAGGATGAGGTGGCTTTTCGGCTTTTGAATGGGGAACTTTCGCATTTCGGCGTGGATTACGGGGACGATGAACTGCTTGAAGAGACACTTTCCAATATCGTTGTCGCCCATGCGCTTTCCGATATCAGGAAAATTGAGGGGTTACTGCTATGCGATGGAGACCTCAGTTACCTCCTTGGAAAACTCCAGGAATACGGGTTCATAGAAAAAAGAGGGGCGGGTTTTTCCCCGACAAAACTTGGAAGCATCGTGGCGTCGCATTTCCTGAGCGTTGAGCAGACTTTCCTGATAAAAAATGCACTCCTTGAAGGACGGGAGCCGCTTGAAATAGTCACAGAGCTTGGAACTATAGATTCCGTATATTTCAGGTACGCGTCACAGTTATCGGATGCGCTGGGAACAGACATCCCGACCCGCGTTTTCGGCGCCGGCCTTGATATTGTTTTCTCGGCAGACGGCATGTCAAAGCTCAAAGAGAATGTAAAGCGAACCATGCTTGATTTTGCGCGGGAGTTCATGGCATGCACATGCAAGGATTCACCATATTGCGGCTGTGCCGAGAAGAAGTTCTCGCGCCGGGTTATTGAGTTATGCGCTGAGGGGAACTCGCCCGAAGGGGTTATAGGGGAACTTACGAAGCAGTATGGGGTTTATGCTTATACCGGGGATGTGCTCAATTATCTTGACGGGGCTGCGAGGGCGCTTGAGGCTGTTGAGTTGATTGCAGGGATTTTTGGGAAGAAGGAGACGGGCGAGAAGGCGAGGAGGTTGAGAGAGAGGATGGAAAGTTAATAAACTGGTAAAAAACCACTACTAGCTGCCACCGTTCCTCTCAAACCCGCTTATCATCATTTCAATCCATTCGTTTCAATCTGACGTAAATTGCAAGGAATATTGCTATTACAAGTATTGCTTCAAATCCCGCAGCTTTCCGGGTCGCTGTGGGTGCGGCTGTTTGGGCAGGGATTGTTGTTCCCTTAATCGCTGGTGTTGCAGCCTGCGCCTGTGTGCCTTTTGACCCGGTTATTGCGAACGGTGAGAAGGAATTAGTCTTTCCTTCAAACCAAGTATAGGTATCGTTTCTCATCTTTTCCACGGTTTCAAGCTGCACCCATCTGCTGCCGTCCCACTTTTCCAGCTTGACGTCGCTGCCTGAAAGGCTGTTGCTTCCGAGCCATGAGTTCTCAACCCTGAATACGATTATTGCTTCTTTTATGTTCTTTGGAACTGCAAACCCTGTTGTCCCAACCCAGATATTTATATTTTTATAGACTATCCAGGGTGGTGGAGTTTTAACAAGCGTAGAAGTGTTTTTCAGTGTTTCCACTGCAACATTGATTTCGCCGGCGCTTGTATTTCCTGTTATGTTTACAAACTCTACCGGACTGCTCTTGTTGATGAAAGCGTATGATGTGACTATATCTTTGAAGATAAATAGGTCGTAATTCTCTTTTACCAGTATGTTTGTGTAATTTTCACCCGATGGACCGCCTCCTCCTCCGCCTCCACCGCCCCCGCCGCTGCTGCTGGGGTTGTTACCGCCGCCGCCGGTTACTGTTCCGAGCAGCGCAAAGGTGCTGAAGTGGCTTACGTTCGCAGTGATGTATTTCGGGTTACTTGTTATATTGAGGGTGAAAGGTTTCAGTTCTACCCATGTATTCATTGTGGTATTGTAGAACTTGATCCTCAGCGTTGATTCGGTTATTCCTGCAGCTCTGAGCTCTGCGTCTGTATAGTTGAGGCGTATCTGTATGTCAGGGCTGAAGCGCGCGCCCTCAGGACCCAGAGAGAGATTCTCACCTACCCACCTGTCGCTGCGGCTCAGGTTTGATACGAATGTGAAATTCACCTGGTTCAACGAGTCGTTTGTAATCCTGGTTATTGGCACGCCATTCAATGTTATATTTGTCCCATTGAAGATAGTAAGTGTTCCATTTCCACTTGGTATTGATAAATTCACTGTCCGGTTCAAATTTCCGGTTAGGTTGTCAATAAAAGAGGATAAATCGGTTATGCCTGTCCTGTTCACGGTTATTTGTCTCGTTTCCGAGACGTTGAATAAGCCGTTTGAGTCGTTCGCATATACCTTGAAACTGTAATTGCCGCTCAAGAGGGGGGTCATATTCATGGAAAAAACCGTACCCGCAGGGTGCGATGTGTTTGGCATCATCGTATTATTTACGCCATTCCAGTTCAGGATAGCTGTACCGTTAGCATCCAGGGTTGCGGTCACATTGACAGAACCTGTATCGTTTACACTGCCGTTATCCGGGTTCGTGATGGCAATGACGATAGGCACTGTCGTTGTGGTGTTGATTGACATGAGCTTTGAACTGGCGTTGACGGACATGGCGGTTACATTAACCCTGAATGTGCCTGATGTGATATTGGTAACATTCAATAGCAGGGTTTGATTTGCATTCGCTGCCAGCGTGATATTTCCGCTGATATTGAGGGCTGCAACAAAGGCATTGTTTGGATTATCAATTGTGAGGTTATATGAGTCCGGGTCTGTTCCGTTGTTTTGCAGTGTAAGTGTGTATGTTGCATTTGCGCCTGCATTTGTTGTTTTCGCGGCTGAAACTACTGCAAGGCTTACTGCCCTGACTGCGGTTACTGTCGTTGTGGTGTTGACAGACATGACCTTTGAAATATTACCGGTGGAATTGGCTGTGACATTGACACGGAATGTACCTGTCGAGGTGTTTGTCACGTTAAGCGTGAAACTCATGGTTGAACTCGGACTAACGAATACCGGTGATGCTATACTCAGGTTTGCTATAGCTGCATTGTCCGGGTTATCAACTGCGAGCGTGTATGAATCCCCGGCAGTCCCGTTGTTTTGGAGGAAAATTGTGTAGGTCGCATTTGTTCCTGCTGCTGTTGGTTGGGTCGTTGTATCAACAGTCAGGTTGACACCGTAGTTTATGGCAAACTTCCCCCACCATGTTCCCCAGAGGCTTGAAGTAGCTGCATATTCCTGCACTGTCCAGAATGTTGTATTATCACTGGGATCGACAACGGTAGCGCTGAAGTCACCCCAGCGGATTGGATTTGTAGTATATGAAGCAAGTCCTGCTGTTAGCAATGCCACGGATTGCATCGTGCCTGGTGCATCAGAAGCTTTTCGGGCTGTGTAGTATGCGCCTGCGTATTCGCTTGTGGATGAGCCGCTAAAACCAATTCCAACATCTCCAACTGCATTTACTGCTATAGAAGGGAAGTAATACCAGCGGCTTGCATCGCTGATTCTCCCTTCTTGGGCAGGCGTCCCGAATGGGAGCGAGAGCGAGGCATTTGCAGTATCTATCTTGTACCACGCGATTTCAGTTTTCAGGTTCCCGGTACTATTAACAGTATGAGCTGTCCATAAGAATCCATCTCGAAAAACCGCATTTAAAAGACTGATATCGTTCGTTGCTATTAATGTTGGAGTCCCTAATTGGGGGGCGTTGGAAATGGTAGGATTATAAAAGTTTACCGCAATATCACCCATCCTGTTCCATGTCGGTGTGCCGCCCGGAAAAGTAATGTTATTAACCGCTAAACATGGTAAGACAGGGTCAGGACATGTATAATTTTCATTAACAAAATATTCAGCCGGAGATGGCCCGAAAACATGGGCTGGCTGCGTTGTAAAACCTGAACCTGTGGGGTTGCTGAACTCAGTCCGTGTGATGATGGCATTTGCGTTCAATAACTGGGTTTTATTGACCACCCATACCTTGCTATAATGGAAAATTCCAGTATCGTCAAACATGTTAGCCGTGACATACACATTATTGGCGTCAACGCCGAGTCCTGGAAAGTCAGCCGAGAGGCCGGTATCATTAATAGTTGCATTTATGGCCCATTTTGACCAGCCGCCTGTCGGGTCAGAGGTGTTTGAAACTGCAATCATAAGCCATGAACTCGCCGAGGTTACACCTCCTAAAGTCACCGCAATAAAACGCCCGCTATGCTGGTCATAAAGAACCTTGGGGTCAAATGGGAAGTTATCAGGTTGGCCTGCAAGCGTGCCCAGCGATGACCAGAAGCCTTGCAGTGAACCGCCGGGACTGGACACACCTGTAGATTTATTAAAAAAACTAAGACCGTTGACGTTATCGTTAGTTATTTCCATCAGTTGCGAGGGACCGGCTGCGCCCATAGTATCGGGAGGAAAATAAATACCAGCTTGGGTTATTCCGATAAAATTGCTGCCAAGAACAGGAGCAAGTGATTGGAAGAGTTCATTTTGAACAGCGCTCAGGGGCTTAAGCGGCGCTTTTCCCTGCTTCAGTACCTGAGGCTCTGGCGCTTTGTGAAACGGGATAACCCTTTGTTCCGGCGCGGGCAGTTTTGATTCATTTGCAATGACCTGCGCTATTGATTCAGTTGAAAAAGGGACATTCTGCGTATAAGTTACGCCTGTTTCTGATGAACCATTATTACCCTGCGCCCCGGCATACTGCACAGCCAATAAGAGCATAATCGCCATTATTCCAAGAGCTATCCTTGAAGCGCGCTTTAAGTTAAAGTTTTTTGAACCCATATTACCACATTTTTTAAGATTTTGTTATCTTGCTACCATTGCTTTTTATTTATTAACATGTGAACATTAATAACTTTCCTCTGACAGTAATGTTTTTATGTAAGCAATTCCAACATCCTTTAATGAAAAAAATTATCCTGGCAGCGCTGTTTTTGGGACTTGTTCTTATCGCAGGCTGCGTACAGCGTGAAACTGGTGTATTGCAGGGGCATGTTAAAATCTGGCCTTTGTGTCCTGTTGAGCCCTGCCGCATATCTCCTGACCAGATGGAAAAGGTTTACGACCTTCGAAAAATCCTCATTTATGACGCAAACAGGCAGTCAGTACTTGAAGAAGTAAATATAGACAAAAACGGCACTTACATGATTAACCTTGCTCCCGGGAATTATATTGTTGACATCAACAGGATAGGAATTGACAGGAGCGCACAGGTGCCTGGAAAAATAAATATCGAGCCCGGAAAGACGGTTGTTCTTGATATTAATATAGATACAGGGATAAGATAACAATTTATAGTCTTTTCAATCCCACGCTCTCCGATACCTGTATATTTCCCATCAGGCGACAGCAAAAAGTTACAGAATTTTCGGCGGGAATAAGTAAATATCTGCTTATTTCACCCTCAGAGGAACAATCTCCAGGTTCGATATTTTCTCAAAATCCTTTACATTGTCCGTGAATAAGCCCACGTTAAGTCGCTCGCATGGGCCGCAATTATTGCGTCGTTGATTCTGATATTGTTATTGTGGCTTAGCTCAAGCGCTTTCAATATGGTGCACTGCTCAACCTGTTCATAATTCACATGCTTTGAATACAGTATTTTTTGCGTCCTGTTAAAAGATTCTTCTTCCCCCAATAACCGATAAAGCTTGTAATGAACTTCAGAAATAATGATGGTATTGACAAGTAATTTATGAGTTTTAACAAGATCTTTTAATTTTGCTTTTGCGGCAGAGTGCTCAGGATATTCTTTTATATTGGCGAAAATAAAAATATTCGAATCAACCAGTAGCTTTTTTATGTCGTCCAAAGCTCTTCCTCAAGGGTTTTTAAATTTAGCTGTTTGATTTTTGCTGGGTCGGTATGAGCGGGAGAATCAAGCAGTTCTATCAACGAATCTTTTCCCCGCTTTTTGAGCACAATTTTATTTTCCTTAATGTCAATATCAAAGCGATCCTTTGGCTTGATTTTAAGCAAATTTATTAATTCCCTGGGAAAATGAATTTTATACGTGTCATCTACGATTATTTCTTCCATAGTGGTTTATTGTTGTTTTTGGGATATATATTTTGATGCATCGTCTTTTCGAATTTGTATCTGATATACCAGCCTTCTCCTACCGAGAGAGAACCCAAAACAATACGCCGTACTTTTCACTTATGTGTAAAATACGCCACAACCCCATCTTCTCCAACGCTGTCAATCCTCACGAACCCGAACCTCTCAAACTGCACCACCTTGTCCAGCTCCTTCTCAATCCCTCGCTCTCCGATGCCCGTATATTCCCCATCAGGCGACAGCACCCGGACTTTAAGACCGTCGGGTGGAGCCCAGTGGATGATACGCGCTTTATCCTTCTTGACAAGGTCCATATCAGTGCCTATGAACTTCGCCCTAAGCGGCGAGATGCCTGTTATCTCGATATTGTATAGGTCTTTCAGGCGCAGTCTCTCGCCTTCTTTGAGTATATCCACATCGCTCCGACACACAAGCACCTTCGTTCCCACAGGAATTTCCCTCATTTCTTTCTTTGCAGGATGAAGCGGCGCCTTTGCAACTTTCGGCTCTGCGCCTTCGATTTCAAGCTCGACCGGGTTCCACACGAAAAAATACCTGTTCGAAACCGGGTCGATGAGTTTCCGGTTCTCCGCATACAGCGTATCCAGGCTCAGGCTTATGTCCGTCTCGCCAAGACCCAGGTCTATCATGAATTTACGCAGCGCTTCGGCCCGTATGCCGCGCCTCCGCAGCGCCCTTATTGTGGGCACGCGCGGGTCGTCCCAGCCCGTGTATGTCCCTTCGGCAATCGCTTTCTTCAGGCCGCTTGTACTTAATTTCCCGAATTCATGTATCTGCACGCGTCCCCAGTGCATGGTTTCAGGATAAGTCCATCCCATGTACTTATACACATATCTCTGGCGCGTCTCGCTGTCAGTAAGGTCTTTGCCCCTGATTATGAGCGTCGTGCCCAGAAGGTGGTCTTCCACTGCGCCCTCAAAATCAAGGAGCGGCCAGGCGACGTATTTATCTGCGACCTGCGGTCTTGGATGAGGCGTCTTGATAATGCGGAATGCCACCCAGTCCCGGATTGCCGGGTCTTTGTGGGCTATATCGGTCTTGATTCGAAGCACCGCTTCCTGCTCTTCATACCCGCCTGAAAGCATCTTTTTCCATGACACAAGGTTTTTTTCCACTGCCTCATCCCTGTGCGGGCATGGCTTTTTTGCATCC
This sequence comes from Candidatus Methanoperedens sp., assembly GCA_026552835.1. The sequence goes on along the minus strand of JAPMTY010000090.1, from coordinate 45,023 downwards.
TTTAGCGCCTTGAATGCTTCCTGTTCGCAAAAACATACGTAAGCGCCGCCTTTTTTAATAAGCTCCTCCGCAATTTCGTAGTACTTCGCAATCCTGTCCGATGCTATAATGACCTCATCCGGTTTTGCTCCGAGCCATTCGCAGTCGTCAAGGTACCAGTCATACGCTTCCAGCATCGGGCGCTTGGTCGCCGGGTCTGTATCATCGAAGCGGATAATGAGCTTGCCGTGGTATTTTTTTGTGTATTCCGAGTTCACCACGATTCCCCTCGCACTCCCGATAGTGGGCGGCCCGTTGGGGTTTGGGGCAAACCTCATGACAAGAGCGCCTTTCAATTCAAGAGGCGGGAGACCTTTATCAGGCTCCTTTTTTTCCTTGAGTTCTGCAATGAGTTCCGGGGCAATTGAATTTAATTCTTTTTCCCATGAATCGGGAGGCATTTTATTTATTTCAGAGAGTGCTTCCTCGATAAGCAAATTTACTTCTTTTGCACGTGAGCGGAGTTCAGGGGCTGCCATGACCTTGCCCATAACCGCCCCTGCCTGCGGCAGTTTGTTATATTTGACCGCATTTTGCAAGGCATATTTCTTAATAAGGAGTTTTATATCGTCAGTGGTTAACATTTGACCCTGAATCGTCATTCGGTAATATTAAACTTCTGCGAAACAGAAGTGAACATATTAATGTTAAAACATGGATTAATCAATGAGGTGGATAAGATAAATAACCGCAAAGAGCGCTAAGAACGCAAAGCATAGCAATATCTTTGCGAACTTTGCGTCTTTGCGGTGAGTATTTTATGTCCTCATAACCAGCGGCGAAAATGTTTTAAAGTTAACGGTATTGGAACTCAATCAATAAAGTATATATTAATAACATTCATATTCAGGTAAAGGTGATATAATGCAGGCAGAAGTCTCAACACTATTCGGTTTGAATGTTTATACTGATAAAGGGGTATACATTGGAAAAGTCAATGATGTAGTTCTTGAAGTAAATGATAAAAAGGCAACAGGTCTTGCGGTCACAAAATTGAATCCTGACATGTTCGAATCTACCGGCAAAGGAGTAGTTATTCCGTACAGGTGGGTAACAGCGGTCGGGGATGTTGTTCTTATCAGGCACGTCAAAGACCAGTTCAAGAAACCTGAAGAAATCCCGGAAGACTATAATATTTCTGATGAAGAAGAGGAAAGCAAGTAAACTGTGATTGACCTTTTAGAAAAGGAGATGAAGGGGAGGGAAATCTACTCGGGAATTAAGGTGTTCCCTCCTTTTGCGGTCAGGATTGACGGGCGGGGGTTCCGGCGCGCGCTTGACCTTTTAGGGCTTGAAAAACCATACGACGAAAGGTTTGCACATGCGATGGCGGATTCCATCGAATCTTTTTTCAGGGAAAGCGGTTTTAATCCCCTGTTTGCTTTCACGTTTTCAGATGAGATTTCAATATTTTTCAAGGAAATCCCATATAATAACAGGATAGAGAAAATCGACTCCATAATCCCGGGTTTCATTTCTTCCGCGCTCACTATCAACCTGAAGCTTGAAAAACCCGTATCATTCGATTCACGCATCATTCCACTTGGAAAAGAGGATATTTACAGCTATCTTTTATGGAGGCAATCCGAAACCTGGAGGAACCACATAAGTTCTTACGGGTTTTATACACTTCGAAATTCAGGGTTAGACGAGAATGAAGCCGCATCGAAGCTTAAGAACATGAAAGCAAGCTCGCTCCACGAACTGGTTTTTACGCACGGCACCAACCTTGCTGAAACACCGGCATGGCAGAGATGCGGAATTCTTGTTTACAGGGAAATGCATGATAAAACAGGATACGACCCGCTTCGGAAAATCGAGGTCAAAACACAGAGAGCAAAAATAATACAGGACTGGAATCCTCCCATATTCAAGACCGAAGAAGGACAAAAGCTCATTTCGCGGCTTATTTCGTAAACTGTTTTGGCTTTAAGTTTATCATAAAGTAACTTTGCGCTCTTTGCGTCTTTGCGGTGAATAAAATCGCACACCGCAGAGGCGCCAAGTACGCAAAGATTTTTCTCAATAAACTTTTTACAATCCACTCGTATGATTGTGTCAATTATTGCCGCAAACGTTACGTTATATTATGTTTATATCATAGCCAGTCCGATTTGAGATATTTATTATGATACTCACATTTACTATAATCGCCGCAATTGCAGTTGCCCTTTTCATGGGTTTGAATATCGGGGGCAATAATGCGGCTGCTTCTATGGGTGCGGCTTACGGCGCAAAGGTCCGTACCAAATACCAGGCCGTATTGCTAATCGGGGTTTTCTCCCTTCTCGGGGCGGTATTCAGCGGCGGTGAAGTAATTAAGACGCTCGGGAACGGGATTCTTCCCTCCGGGACAATCGTAATGGAAGGGGCTATTGTGGCGGTCGGCGCCGCAGGCATAACTGTTTTCCTTGCAAACGTGCTGCGCATACCCATATCCACGAGCCAGGCCGCAGTCGGCGCAGTTGTGGGAATCGGGTTTTTCTACGGGGCATCGAAACTGAATATCCATCTTCTTGGGTATATTGTAAGCTGGTGGATAATTACGCCAATCATTGCATGGCTGCTTGCGTATATCATGGGAAAATACTTTTACACTGACATACTTATCTGGCTTGCTGACCGCGGCGATTCGGAAGCGGGCATACGCAAACTCCTGAACGTGCTCCTTACTTTTTCAGGCTGCTATGTGGCATATTCCGCCGGGGCAAACAATGCAGCCAATGCGGTTGGGCCGTTTGTGGGCGCAGGCCAGATCTCAACACTCTATGGCGCGATTTTCGGCGGTCTTGCTATCGGCTTTGGGGCACTTCTCCTGGGCGGCAGGATACTGGACACGGTAGGGAATGATATAACCGAACTCTGCGTAATCCGCGCCACCTTCGTGGAATTCATATCAGCAGGGCTTGTCCATATAGCTTCCATCCTCGGTGTTCCGGTATCGCTTGGCGAGATAGTGGCCGCCGGAGTCATCGGCATCGGATGCGCAAACAGCGGAATGCATATAATGAAGGGCGAAGTCGTCAAAAAAATTATGGTTGCATGGGTCGTATCCCCGCTCCTTGCCGGAACGCTGGCGTTTGCATTAATGAAATTAATCAGTTAATAACCAAACAAGGTCATCAACTATAGATTCCTTGGAATCTCCACAATAAAAACTGCTCCGCCTTCGGGATTATCTTCAACCCATATCCTGCCGTTGTGCAATTCCATAATCTTTCCCGCAATTGCAAGCCCGAGACCTGAACCCTTAACGCCAGTTTTTCCTCCCCTCCTGAATCGTTCAAAAATCATGGTCTTATCACTTTCCTTTATACCTTCCCCGAAATCTATTACCCTGACCTGCAGGCTTTCTCCCTTATTCTCGCTTTCTATAATTATTCTCTTGCCGGATGATGCGTATTTTATGGCATTGGATATGATGTTTGAAAAGACCTCTTCGATTATTTTATTGGCTCTCACAGGCGTGTTCAAAGTTATGCGATTCTCAATTTCCATTCCCGCATTATCCGCAGGCGGTGTGAGATCTCTAATGACCTCCTCGATAATCTTTTTTAAGTCCAATTCTTCCAGTTCAATGCTTTTCAAACTCTCATAGTTTGAATATTTCATGGCGCTGTCTATGAGTTCCACTCCCTTTACAAGACTTCTTTCAACGGTCTCAAGGTATGCTATCTTGCGGGATGATGTCTCATTTTCCTTGAGAAGTTCAATGAAGCCGTTAGCGGTAGTCAGTGGATTCATAAGGTCATGATGCATGATATCTGCGAAAAGTTCTTTCATGCGATTGGATTCCTCAAGCTCTCTTGTATATTTCTTTATTTCTTCTTCTGCACGCTTGCGTTCCGTGATATCTACGATAGAGACCAATCTTTTTGAATATGTTTCTTCATTGCCGGGAGTTAAAACCCATCTCATGCTTATATGAATCTTATCGCCGGTTAATGTTTTAACAATATCTTCGCTTTCAAATTGGGTTTTACCTTCAGCTATCGCAATAAGTTCATCTTTAAATGTTTCGTATGACCTTTCTGTGAAGATATTTTCTAAACCGTCTATGAGGTCGCTTTTACCTTTTGCCTTAAACAAATTTATTGAAGCTTTATTTACATCAAGCACCTTCATCATACTTGCACACAGGGCAACTTCTTTCGGATGCCTGTCAAAATATGTTCTCAGATTTTCAATCCCTTTACTTTTAAGAGCATCAATGTATTTTTTAATGCCGGAACTATCTTCTTCCCATAGAGAAATCGGAGAATCTTCAAAGAGACTGCGGTACCGTTCCTCTTTTTCGAGCAAAACCTCTTCTATATGCTTGCGTTCGGTGATATCCTTGATGACACCAACCATTGCTATCGGTTTGTCTTTGTCATCTTTGACAATGGATGCAGTTAGCCAAACAGGAAATTCCTGGCCGTTCTTTTTCTTTGCCATGAATTCCCCGGCCCATCTTCCTTTCGTTATTATATCCTGAAGTATCACCCTCCCCGTAAATCCAGGGTCGGCATTCAGTTCGCTGACAGGCTTTCCCTTTAATTCATCACTGGAAAACCCGTAGATATTTTCTACCGCCCTGTTCGAATAGAGATTGAAACCATTCAGGTCTGTTATTATAACTCCATCCAGGGCTTCATCCACAGCTTCCGATAAAAGCTTTAACTTCTCTTCTACATTTTTGCGCTCTGTGATATCTCTTACGATGCAAATATGTCCCAGATAATTGCCATTCTCGTCCCAGAGAGCTGTGCCCCTGACTTCAGTGGGGATTTCAGAGCCGTCTTTCCGAAGCCCTGGACCCTCTCCATTGAATACGCCGACATCCCTGTTGTGCATGGTGCCGGACAATCCCTTTTCAGTTGGTGCTATCAGCAGAGGAGGCGTGATTTTCCGCCAGGTCTTTCCAACAAGCTCCTCCCGGGCGTAGCCAAAAGTCTTAGCGTATGCCGCATTTACGTAGATATAACGGTCTTTTTCATCTGCAATCGTGATTCCGTCGGTACTGTTCTCAATAGCTTTCAGGAGCTTGTCCTTTTCCTTCTCAATCTTTTTTCGTTCTGTGACATCTTTCAAAATCCCCATACTTGCTACCCTGCCATGATAAGTTACAAGCCCCACGTTCATATTAACAATGATTTTTGTTCCATCCTTGCACAGAACATTGAATTCATATTCATGAGAGACATTTTCCCCTGCCAGCCTCCGGCGATAGTGATCTATTACAAGTCCCAGGTCCTCGGGTGCAATAAATTCCCGGAAATCCCTGCCTATGACTTCTTCCAGGGTGTAGCCAATCAAACCGGCAAGCGTTTTATTGCCGTATTGGAGCCTGAAATCCTGTATGATAAAAACGCCTTCCTGAATATTTTCTACTAACAGGCGGTATTTTTCTTCAGACTGTCTCAATTCCTCTTCCACACGCCTGCGTTCGGTGATATCGCGTACATATTCGATTGCCCCTTTCATCTGCCCTGTTGTTGTATCGAAAAATGGGAAACTGTAAATTTCCGCCCAGCCAACTTCCTTTCCCCCGGGTCCATGTTTGGGAACAACATCGTGAGCGGATTTGCCTGTTTTAAGTGTTCGCCAGGCGGGGCAGGCTTCACATCGCTCTTTTCTGCCGTGATAGACTTCGTAGCATTTCCTGCCTATGAACTGCGAGGTATGAGGATACCATCTTTCAGTTGTTTTATTGACACGGAGAACGTTCATGTCTTTGTCGATGATGCCGATGCCGTCCTGTATGCTTTCAAAAATGCTTGCAAGGAACTGTTCTCCTTCACGCAACTTCTCTTCCGCACGCTTGCGTTCAGTGATATTCCTGACAACTTTGATTCCTGCTATGATTTTGCCAGTAGAATCTCTTAAAGGTGATGAGGTGAGTTCGTAATACAATGTCCCATTCTCAGTATTAACCTCTCTATCTGTTCTGTGAATCTTTCCATCCCTGAAAGTTATTTCCACAGGACACCACTCACAGATAGTATCCCTGCCTTCATAAGCTTTGTAACAGTACTCCCCAACACGGTTCCCGAATAAATCGTTCTGAACCTGGTTTTGATATACTATTTTGTAATCAGTATCCTGAATGATAATACCATCACCCAGGGCTGCAATGATCGCATTTGATTTATTTTTTTCCTCCACCGCCTTTACTACAGCTTCTTCAAGCGCCTTCTCCGCTCGCTTTTGTTCAGTGATATCTTTCAGAATCCCCATACTTGCCACTTTGTTTCTATAAGTTACAAGCCCCACATTCATATTGACAACGATTCTTGTCCCGTCCTTGCACAGAACATGGAATTCGTATTCATCAGGGATATTTTCTCCCGCCTGCCTTCGAGAATAGCGGTCTGCTACCATTTCCAGGTCCTCAGGCGCAACTAAATCCTTGAAATCCCTTCCAATAAGTTCTCCCACCTCGTAGCCAGCCGTTCTTGCAAATGCTTCATTGACAAATTGAAATTTAGCATCCTGGATAATAAATACGCCTTCCTGGATATTCTCAACAAGCATCCGGTATTTTTCCTCGGATTGCAGCAGAGTCTTCTCTACACGCCTGCGCCGGCTCATGTTCAGTTGGGTGTAGGTACCGAACACGATTATTACGAACCCAAATAAAACCCTGACCACGATTTCATTGACAGTTGGGAATAATATCTGCCCAAGAACAGTCCCGTCATGGAATATAACAGAATCTAAAATTGAATCCAGAACCCAGGCAATTGCTGCAAGTCCTATGCTTAACCCTATTAATTCTCCAAAACCTGCAAACCATGGTTTTACGCTTTTATCGCCGATCACCCCGTATCCTCCAGTGGATTCCACAGATACGGGCGTTCGATTGATACCACGGGTAAGTTTTTCCGTTTTTTGTTCATAGATGCTAGTCTTGGGTTCATCACTTTGCAGTATTTATCAAACCATTTATGAAGAATGTACATTTATAGTTTACGTGGTTTGCAACGAAGTTCACGCCTCCAGACAAAGGCATCATTTTCATTATTATTGCTTTCCTATAAGTCTCCAGCCGATTCCGCTATGGCGTTCGATACATCAGCGGTTGAACAAGAACCCCCGAGGTCAGGTGTTATTATTCCCTGCTGAAGGACATCGTCCACAGCCCGGCTTATTGACTCTGCTTCCTTAGCTCTTCCCATCCATTCAAGCATCATCCTGACGCTCAGGATGGCTGCAATCGGATTGGCAATGCCTTTCCCTGCAATATCCGGGGCGCTTCCGTGTATTGGTTCAAAAAGCGCGTAGCGGTCGCCGATATTGGCGCTCGGGCAAAGGCCAAGCCCGCCTGATATGGCTGCTGCCTCGTCGCTCAGGATATCGCCAAAAAGGTTCGTTGTAACTATAACATCATATTTTTGCGGGCGCATTATCAAATCATACGCCATTGCATCAACCAGCATTTCATTATAAGATATCCCGTTTTTCTTTGCAACAGCAATTGCGATGTCGCGGAAAAAAGAATCCGATTTCAATACATTTGCCTTATGAACTATAGTAATCGACTGTTTTCTTTCTTTTGCCAGAGAGCAAGCGCGCATTGCTATTCTCTCGCAGCCCTTTCTGGTAATAACCCGTGTGGTATACGCCGCGTCTTCATGCAGTTCCTCGACCCCGGAGTACATACCTTCGGTATTTTCCCTTACAATTACAAAATCGAATTTCCCGGCGCAGGGCAATTTGACAGTTTTCAGGGGCGCAAATGGCCGTATATTGGCATATAAATCAAGTTCTTTCCTGAGGCGCACAAGCACACTTTTATAATTCGGGTCTGGCGGCGTTGTGATTGCCCCGAAAAGCACGCAATCACATTCCTTGATGGTTTCAATATCCCCATCCGTAATTGCACTCCCGGTGCGTTCCCACTTGCCATAACCAATATCAAGAGGGACTTTTTCGATATCGAGCCCGAAGGCATCGAGTACGGTAAGAGATGCCGGGATAACCTCCCTGCCAATGCCGTCCCCGGGAACGATTGCGATTTTCATTGATCGATGTTCCGATTTTCAGGGTATTGGCATGGTTATTTTACTGACCACGGTATCCATCGAATGTGTGAATTTCGGAATTATTATAAAAAGTACAACTAAGATTGCTATTACTATAGCTGCAACCAGATAGAATGATAAACCGTCTCCAAAAACTATCCCTTGTTTTCTCATTTTTTCATTATCCTCCTTTCTCAGTCTTTTGATTATTATCTATGCGATTCCCATTTATAACCTTTACCAGCATCCTTATTGCGTCCACGATATCGTACTCCGATGCGCCCCAGTGCACCACTGCGCCGTCAATGCCGTTTATGTTCACCATTCCTGATTTCTTGCTCTGGCAGCATCGCGTGATAAACGGTTTTGTGGGCATGTAAAGCTCTGCTTTAAGGGGACACATATTGATATGTTTGTATGTGAGATTCGGGAACCGCAGCTCAAATATCTGTTTTGAGATATCGCATCCGACAAGTGTGGAATCATTCTCAATTTCGGTATCGGTATCAAGGTATTTTCCTTTAAGTTCTGAAGCATGGCATGGGAAAACCATTTTATCCCCTTCAAACTTGCGAAGGTCTATGAGTTTTGTAGTGAACCTGATATTCAACTCACCCAGTATCCCGCTTTTGGCAAGCCGCTCTACTGCGAAAGAAAGCCACGGCGGTTCCGGCGGCGCAATATCGATAATCTCAATCTCCATAACCTCATGGAGGCTTGGGTCCTGCACAAAAGTGATGTGCCTATCCATACCTTCAAAAATAACAGTGTTCACCTTCCCCCGGGCAAGCAGGATTGCAGATTCGATGAGACGCGTCCTGTCATGGGAATCAAGTTTTTCCCCGAATTTTTTTATCTGGTTTTTGTTTGCAATCAGTTCAAGTGAGACAAGTTTTTTCATAAGCCCAACGCCATCGCTTTTTACTTTGTAGATTGAAAAGCCGGAAGGCAGGTCTGCTATCAGGTATTCTGTGGTAAAATATATCGGGCAGCCAAGGCGTCCGCAGGGGTCGCTTCTTGTTACTCCCACGCTTTTATAATCAGGAGGGAATATCACGAACTCACCTTTTTGCGGTGTTCCACAAGCCCGCCGTCTGCGAGTATCTCACGAAGGAAATCCGGAAGCTTTGTTGCTGAAAATGTCTTATCTTTATGTTTCACAATTCCATTCCCGAGGTCGATTTCGATGATATCTCCTTCATTGCAGTCAATTTTTGCTTCGATGATGGGTAGGCCGACATTAATGGCGTTCCTGAAAAATATCCTGGCAAATGATTCTGCCACGATACATGCTATGCCTGCATGTTTTAAAGCAAGGGGTGCCTGCTCGCGGGATGAGCCGCATCCGAAGTTTTTTCCTGCCACGATGATATCGCCTTTTTTTACTTTTTTCGCGAATTCGGGGTCAATCCCTTCCATGACATGGGATGCGAATACATTCATATCTGTGGTACGAAGATATTTACCCGGAATAATGACATCGGTATCGATATTATCGCCGAATTTCCATACTCTTCCTGATATCCTGTTAAGGTTTTTATTCATGACGTGCTATGGATATTGTTTACGGCAAGCATAATCATTTTGGTGAATTAAAAAAAGAAATAAAGAAGATGATTTCTCATCTTCTCTTTTTGCCCAACAGGTAAGCCACTGAAAGTATGGCAACCGTTAAGCCAAGTTCAAATCCGGGTGTCTTATTTGCAGCTGTCGGCGCCGGAGTGCCTGTGCCGCTCGGCATAACAGGGGTTCCTGTTACCACAGGCGTTGCTGTTGGCACTAATACCCCGCCTTTTATTCCGCTTATTGCAAAAGGCGAGAACGAGTCTGTCTTTGCCTCGTAGTAGGTATATGTGTCGTCTGTTGTCGTTTGTGTTGTTTCAAGCTGAGTCCACTGGCTTCCGTCCCAGTGGAGCAACTTTACATCGCTGCCTGCAAGGCTGTTGGTTCCGAGCCATGAGTTCTCAACCCTGAACTTTACCAGGGCTTCTTTCATTCTCTGAGTGCCGGCCAGGATGTTTATGTTCTTATATACGGTTCCGGGCGCCTCTGCTGTTACCTGCTTTGATGTGCCTTTTAGAGCTTCTACCCTCAGGGTTATGCCGTTTTCGTTCTCCTTGTCTGTAAAGGCTATTTCGTACACGCCGAGTTCAGGCGCATTGAAGGTGTATGTGACCGGCGTGTTGGCAACCAGGTCTTTATCATTGCTCTCTGATTTCGCTATGTTGGCGAAATCCTCGCCTGTCACTACGCCGCCTCCGCCGCCGCTGCTACCGCTGCCACCTACTGAGGATGCTGTAGCAGGTACAAAGTCACCCACCAGGGCAAAGGTCGAGAAATGGTTTATAGTCACTCTGACGTACCTGGCACTGGTATTCCTCTCGCCGCCAGAAACATCCGGTCCACCCAGTGAGGTGTAATCGGGCGTAATTCCAGGCCCAAGCGGTTTCCATTTTTCAGAGTCACTGCTCGCGTTCGGGTTGAACCAGTACAATTTCAGCGATTGCTCGTTCAAACCAATACGGGCAAGTTCAGAGATGTTATAGTACACCGTCAGGTTGACAAAGTTCAAATCAGACGCATTAAGACCTGATACATTCACATTAATATAGTTCCCGGTGACAGCCTGATTCGTTCCGAGACCAAAGGTGGATGTTGCCTGCGTTACATTCAACGATGAAGCATTCGTACTTGTAGTGATGGTCACATTCACATTTAGACCACCAATAGCAGCGTTAAGGTCGATTGAAACGTTCGTTGCATTAAGCGTCCCGTTTACAGCTACTGTTTGATTTGCTACAGTCGTTGTGTTTGCAACTACCGTCATCACTGCGTTCAGTGTCGTAGTTCCATTCAGGAAACCTGCGGCACTTGCGGTTGCAGTTATTGTGCCAGCCGCTGTGGCATTCACGCTTATTATGGCGATGCCCGTATCATTTGTTGTTCCGCTTCCGGTCGCACTGCCGCTCAGGGTAATTGCCGAAGCATTTACCGCAGCACCGTTGCCTGTCACGTTGAAGGTCACATTGGACGGTGTGCCGACTGTTACCGTGGTCGGGTTTGCCGTGATGCTCAGTGCTTGTGACGTTACTGTCAGGCTCGTAGTCACGCCTGTGGAATTGGCAACCACATTCGGATAGCCGGCCGCAGGAGCGGCGTACGCCGTAGTATCGCCGACAACGTTTGAGGCATTCACCTGGTAATAATATCTCGTTCTACTTCCGGCGACAGTGTCATTATATGTCACAGTCGTGAACTTTCCCGGTCCTGTTGTGGACGAAATCGTTGCTACGGTAGTCCACGGGCCATTAGCATTGGTAGCTCTCCGGATTATCCAATTTATTTCGTTCGTGGAATTGTCCGTCCAGTTCAATGCCGCACCCGTCGTAATTTCGGTAGCTGTCAGATTGGAAGGCGCATTGGGCGTGACCACGATTGCCATCGGGCGCATTATCATACTCTCTTCATGGCCAAGAATGTGGCAGTGCCAGACGTACTCCTCGCCGAAGTTGACCAGGTGGTTGGTAACGTTTGCAGTATGGTTTGCCGGATCGATATTTTCAAATGGCGTCGGAGGTATAGAACCATTCGGCGACGTCACATCCAGATAACGGATGTTATTGGGAAGGTCCCAGGGGACATTGGGTTTAATCGGCCGCAACGCAACGATTGCGTCTTCCAGAGGATTCACCCTGAGGGTTTCCCTCCATCCCAGCTCGTTGGGGTCAGGCGGTTTTACCGTTCCGTCCAGCTGACTAATACGGTTGATCACCTGCACATTGAACATGTGCCAGTGCATGGGATGGGTATCTACGCTGTATTGGTATATCCTCCATATCTGAGTGCCGTCGGCCAGCGTTCCGATTGGAATCGCTGCATCCGAGTTCCTGATAATCTCGGTTGGCGGATCAAAATTGTTGTAGGGAATCGCAAACCTGGTTTCCGGTATCGCGACTCCAAGCACGGTCATCAGACCGCCAAACACAGGGTCAAAACCATCATTTATTGACTTTGGCTTCATGTTCATTGTGATGTTCGTTCCCTGGCCCGCCGGAGTAAAGTTAAAGGAGGTATCATTGAATCCTACGTAATTATCGACGTAACTCGTGTTGAAGGCCGTGTTGTAAGCCGATTCCGGCACGAGTGGCCTGCCCTGTGACTGGGCGTAGGCTACAGGTAACGCATTCGTCAAATTGGTCAAGTTGAACCTGGACGGATTGCCTGACATATTGGCAATAGATGCATTGACCCGTATTTGCATAATTGTCCGGGTATTAGGACCGTAGCCTGGTATAGTAGAGGGTGCGCCTCCAGTTATTGTATTGTCAGGATCGTCCGTGAAATAGTCGTAACGTGGGTCAGCCCCCGTGACAGGGATAGGTGAATCGCTGTAGAGAATCAGTGTGGAATTGTCCGGAACTTCTGTGAAGTCCACAATGACATCTGCCCGCTCCGCTCCCCCCATGAAGAGCGCTTTCTCAAGGACATTCGTGACGCTCGAAGTACTGTTGAGGTAATCTAATCCGATTGGCCTGTTAGGAATGTTTACCGCCGCAGGCAGGAAGCCGCCTTCAGTGCCTATCTGGATCATGTTTGGACCGGTTGAATTCGGTTCCGGCACACCTTCAGCCCTGCTGTCTAATATTGAAGTAGTGTTCCAGTCCGCCGGGAATTGGGCCGCGCCCGGGACAGCAGGTACCATTGAGATTTCAGTACAGAGACTGTGATTTGTTTCTGCAGCTCCTTTGCACATAGTAGGAACGGAATAACCACTGCCATTCTCGGTAACCGTAATACTTGTAACATTACCGTTACTTGGGTCTATTGTCGCATCAGCTTGAGCGTCTAAACCTGCCGGACTATGCCCCGGGGCATCAAAGATGCTGACATTTGGAGCTGAGGTATAACCAGCGCCTCCGCTCGTAATCGTAATGCCAGTAATGTTACCACTTGCATTTACCGTAGCTGTAGCAGAAGCACCTGAGCCGCCACCACCCGATATATTAACAAACGGACCTGCGGTTGAGGCGTAATAAAGCTGCAGGTTAAAAGTACGGTCATTGGCTGCATTCAGTATCCTGAACCTGTATGCCTTTTTTCCTACCGGGAGGTATGGATAAACATTGCCGTTGACTAACGAGGTGTCCACGAAAGCTTCCGGCACAATGGAATTGTTAGGCGTCCCGGGATTCAACGGCCCTTCCAGGGATGTCGTCCCATTAAGAGGATTCGGAACAGGCCCCTGGGTAGCATTTACCGGCGGCGACGTCCATGGGCCATAATCCCACCTGCCCATAGGATTTATGTTTGAATCGTTTTGGTTCTGGGCCGGCATATAAACATGCGGGAACCAGAGATCGTTTCTTGAACTATTCAACGTAAAAGGCCAGGTAGGGTCCTGGGCTTCAAGCGTGAGATTGTCTTTAAGGAATGTCTTATCCTGGATGACAAGGGGAATTTGTTCAGCAGGGATAGTTCCGGCACTGACAGTCATTGCAGTTCCCGGAATAATTCCACCGTTAACCAAAGCTGCCTCCACGGGGTCCTGTACCAGGTAAGCCCCAGCTACGCCTGCATAAACATTCAGGCGTGTAAGTCCGTAGGCATGGTCGTGGTAGAACAACAGCCTTGCACTCTGCTGGTTGGTATAGTAGAATGTCAACGTTCCATTGGGTTCAATTCCTCCGTCCATATCCGGGACATACTTCGTACTGACGCCTTTGGGATATGATGTGTTTTCCCCGGCAGGGGTTGTCCACTGGTCCTGCGTCCCATCACTAATCCACGGTGTGTTGCCTCCATGGAGATGGATTGTGCCGCGATTCTGCGTGTATTGTTGGCATGTGCCCATTACAACAGTTCCATTAGCAAGAGTACAGCCGGTGGGACCATCCCCCGCTCCTACGATTGTGGTGTCCACAGGCAGGAAGAGGTTGCCATCCGTGCCCGTGGGGAGGTAGTTGGTGAATTTAACCCGCACCGGCGTGTCCTTCTGGGCGATGATAAGTGGTCCGAGGTAATGAGGTTTATCAACGGCATATACCTGGGCACCGGTGGCGTTTCTGATTGGAGTTCCATTAAGATAATTAAGAGCAAAATGGGTGGTGGCATTAAAATTCTTTGGTGTTTCCAGCTGCACGTAGCCCCTCAGCAAGGTCGCGTTCAGGTCAGAATGCATTTGTTCAGTATATTCCACCAGCCCGATTTCGTAATAATCAGAGCCTGTGTAAGTTGCAGTATCTGCAGTTGCAACAGGAATGTACTGCCCGAGATTGTTTGCGCCGCCAGGTCCCAGACCCGGCAATGAATCGACAAATTTCCTGATACCGCCGGAAATGGTCATATTAACTGTATCGACTGCCGGAGCAGGGCTATTGGCATAGTTGGATATATTACTAAAGTAATCCGGCGTTCCCCTGGGATTGAGCGGTGCAAGCGGGGGCATGTTTTTTGTGGAACCTGGAGCTCTGGTACGGGATGGCGCATTATGAGACGCTGCAATACGGGCTGCGGCCAGCCTTTCTGCGTTCGTAGTCCTGATTCTGAGTGCAATCTGAGTATAAGGTGCAGCATTTGCATAATGGCTGTCCGTGACGCCGCTGTATGATGTATTGCCATCAGTGATGGCAGCACTGGCAACATTGCTGTTCAACGGCAATAGTGTAAACAGTATTCCGATTGCAAGCATTATGCCGATAAATCCGATGCTCATATAGAGTGTTTTCTTCGCTATACGTCTATTAGCTGATATCCACTTTAGTTCCATACGCTAACCTCCTTTAAAATCCCTGAATCCGCGAATCAATTGGTAAATCGAAAAAATAAAAAAATCGGAAAGGGGTTTTCCCTTCCCGAACTACACATGTCCCACTATTGTGTAGTCACTGTCGCCGTGTTAGTTCCCGGGGAATTGACGGTTATATTCGAGAAGCCCACCGCCAGAGGGTTCCCTGCAGTGTAATCCGTAGTGTCGCCGATCACGTTAGTGGCGTTCACCATGTACCAGTACTGCGTCCTTCTTGCGGTCGTGTTGTCGATGTACGTCACAGTCGTGCCCGTTCCCGGTCCTGTTGTGGACGGCACCGCTGCTACTATATCCCATGGTCCGGTAGCGTTTGTGGCTCTCTGGACTGTCCACACGACCTCGTTCGTGGAGTTGTCAGTCCATGTCAACGTTGCATTTCCCACCGGGACGTTTGTGGTTCTCATGGCAAGAGGCGCTCTCGGCGTCACTGCAAATAACATCGGGCGCATCATTATGTTCTCTTCATGGCCCAGCAGATGGCAGTGCCAGACGTACTCCCAGCCATAGTTAACAAGATGGTTGGTAACCGTAACCGGTTCACCAGCCGGGTCAACCATTATGCCGTTAGTTGTTCCGAACTGTCCAGTCGAGCCAATCGGCATCGTCACATCCAGAGGACGGATGCTGTTGGGGAGCTCGAAGGGTACAACGGGCTTAATCGGACGTATTGCCACGATTACATCTTGCAGCGGGTTCATGCGAACTGTGTCCTTCCAGCCAAGCTCGTTATCATCGGGTGGATGGACAGCCCCGTCCCAGCCAACCCGGTTGATAACCTGCACGTTAAACATGTGCCAGTGAATGGCATGGGTATCAACGCCGTTATGCGTAATCTTCCATATCTGGGTTCCATCCGCCAGCGTTCCCAGGGGAGCCGCAGCGACACCGTACTTGAAAAGCTCGGTGGGCGGATCGATGTCCGAATAGACTATTGTCGTCTGGGTCAACCAATTGACCAATGGCAGTTCGACTCCGAGAAGGGCATTCATACGTCCATAGTCCGGATCAAACAGTTCATGGATAGCCTTGGGCTGCATATCCATTGTCAGGTTAATGGACGCTATAGCAGCAGCGCCTGTGCCTGTGGCACCCGTGATGCTAACCGCCGGAGCAGAGGTATAACCTGAGCCTCCATTGGTCAGGGTGATGCCGGAGATGCTGCCAGTTATTATCGCTATAGCAGCAGCGCCTGTGCCTTCACCAGTGATGGTGACAGCCGGCGCCGAGGTATAACCTGAGCCCGGATTTGTCAGCGTGAGTGTCATTGGCGCCAACGTTGCATTAACTCTCATGCCTGTGCCGCCGCCACCCGTTATGGTGACATTCGGAACTGCGGTATAACCTGAACCCGGATTCGTCAGCGTGAGGATGACTGCAGATGGCGTTATCGTTGCCGCAGCAGTAGCGCCTGTGCCGCCACCACCCGTTATGGTCACTCTGGGAATAGCGGTATAGCCTGAACCCACGTTCGTAACCGTGATGCTGATAAGCGGTGCTGATAACGTTGCCGCAGCAGTAGCGCCTCTGCCGTTACCTGTGATGGTAACCCTGGGAACAGCGCTATAGCCTGAACCCACGTTCGTAACCGTGATACCGGTAATAACGCCTCCAGTTATTCTAGCTGTGGCAGTAGCGGTTCTCCCGCCAGCAGTCGTTGGGGCCGCGATTGTTACGGTGGCTGTGGTATAACCGGTGCCTCCAGCCGTAACCCTGATACTGGAAACGGTACTCACTAAGGTTGCCGTGGCAGTAGCGGTTCTCCCGCCCGGAGCCGTTGGGGCTGCGATTGTTACGGTAGGTGCTGTAGTATAACGGGTGCCCTGGGCCGTAACCCTGATACTGGAAACTGTACCCCCTACTGATGCCGTACCAGTAGCGGTTATTCCGCCAGCAGTCGCCGGGGCCGAGATGGCTACGGTAGGCGCCGAGGTATAACCTGTGCCCGCGTTCGTAATCCTGAAGCCTGCTACTGAAAATGTTGCAATAGCAGTAGCGGTTATTCCGCCAGGAGTCGTCGGGGCTGCGATTGTTACAGTAGGTGAAACGAGATAACCGGTGCCATTGGCAGTAAGTCTGAGCCCGGTAATAGGACCGGCTGTTGTCGCTATAGCAGTAGCGCCTGTACCGCCGCCACCCGTTATGGTCACAATAATAGGTGTGGTATAACTAGAGCCTGCATTCGTTAGTGTGACACTCCTGACTGGCTGAGTAGCGTTAGCCGGGAGGAAGGTCATGTTATGGTCCTGGATCCTGGCGTACGCATCCATTGGATATGTCCCATTGAAGGCGGTATCATAACTTGCCTGAGGCACTATGGGCTTGTCCTGGTAACGGGCATATGCTACCGGCAACTGTGCAGCCAATTTGGTCCGGTTGAAAGCTGAAGCATTGCCAAAAGAACCATTTACCCGTATTTGCATAATTGTCCGTGTATTGGGACCGTAGCCCGGTATAGTAGAGGGTGCTCCGCCGACTATTGTCTGATCCGCGTCATTCGTGAAATAATCGTTTCTCGAATCAGCCGCGGGGACCGCCGCTGGTGCATCGTTGTAGAGCATCAGTGTGGAACCGTTGGGAATCCCGGCGAAATCGACTATGACGTCCGCCCGCTCTGCCGGTCCCAGGAAGAGTGATTTTTCCAAGACATTCGTGACCGTTATGCTTTTCATGTTCTTTTCAAAGCCGACCGGTACGCTATCTATTACAACCGGCGCTGGAAGGAAGCCGCCTTCAGAGCCTATCTGTATCATCGATGGACCTATTGCTGCTGGATTGGGAATACCCCCTACCCTGTTGTCCATGATGTCAGGAGGCAAAGTGAATAAACTGGTTTGCATCCAGCTTGCCGGGAATGTGATGGCCGGGTCCAGGGCCGCAGGAACCATTGAGACTTCAGTACAGAGGCTCGAATTTATCGGTACTGTAGCATTGTTGCATATGGTAGGAACCTGGTAACCGCTGCCATTGCCCGAAAGCGTAATAGCAGTCACAGTGCCTGTCAGAGGATCTACTACTGCGCTGGCCGTCGAAGCAGGAACGAAGGTTATTGCAAATGTTGCATTTGCAGTTGCACCTTTACCTGAGCCGGTTAAATCCGTGATGTTGACAAGAGGTGCGGATGTGTATCCTGAACCGCCATTGGTTAGCGTGATAGCTGTAACATTTACCGTTGTTATACTGGCATTTGCGCCTGTTCCTATGCCGGTGCTATCCGTAATAGTGACCGGGTTGGCAGGCACATAACCACTGCCTCCAGCCGTCACTGTTATGCCTGTGACATTTATTGTCGCGTTGGCAGTAGCGTTAATTCCGCCGGGGGCAGATGGCGCTGCGATTGTGACAATAGGTGCGAATCTGTAGCCCGAACCGCCATTGGTTACCGTGATGGCTGTAATGTTTAATGTTGCACTGGCAGCAGCGGTTGAGGTGTTAGTGCCCAAAATACTGACAGTTGGTGCGGATGTGTAGCCCGAACCGCTATTGGTAAGCACAATCCCTGTTAGATTGATAGTACCGTTAGCAGTAGCGTTTGAACCTATGCCGCCGCTATCCGTGATAGTGACAGCAAGAGGTGAGAGATAATTCGAGCCTCCAGCCGTTAGTATGACTCCTGTAACATTTATCGTTGCAGTAGCAAGAGCGCCAGAGCCGGTTGCGCCCGATATGGTGACATTGGGAGCGAATGAATAGTTCGAACCACCGCTTGTAAGAGTGATGGCGGAAATACCCAGTGTTGCGTTTGCGGTAAAGCCTACACCTGTTGGGTCGATGATGTTTACAACAGGAGCAGTATAATTACTGCCCGGAGTGTCAACCACGATGTTACCAATGCTAAGATTGAGCGGTGACGTGGTTATTATATTAAATGAAGATACATGGGCAGTAGCGTTTGTGCCTGTGCCGCCAAGGCTGTCAGTGATGGTGACAACAGGCGCCGTATAATTATAGCCTCCGTTCGTCACTGTAATGCCAGTTACGATAACTGTTGCATTAGCAGTAGCGCCTGTTCCGTTACCGCCTGATATATTGACATTAACAGCGGTATAGCCTGAGCCCGGATTCGTCAGCGTGATGTTGTTGACATCACCTGTTGTTATAGCTCCAGCCCCTGTTCCGCCAATGAAGTTGACACTGGGAGCTGTATAATTTGAACCGGTCGTAAGAAGCGTTACGCTGCTGACAGGACCTGTTGCATTGGCAGTAGCACCTGTGCCGCTGCCACCTGATATGTTGACAAGAGGATTGGTATAGCCTGAACCCGGGTTCGTCAGCGTGATGTTGTTAAGGAAAAGTGCTGCAGTAGCAGCAGCGTTAATTCCGCCGCCACCTCCAGTGAAGTTAACATTTGGAAGAGAGGTAAAACCTGAGCCTCCGTTTGTAACCGTGATGCTGTTAACCGGACCTGTTGCACTGGCAGCAGCCCCTGTTCCGCCTGTGAAGCTGACAAGAGGAGCTGTATAACCTGTACCGTTTGTCAGAATGGTCATGTTGGTAACTGCGCCTGTTGCATTGGCAGTAGCGTTAATTCCGCCAGCCGTAGCCGGGGCTGCGATGGTAACTACTGGATTGGAATAGTTTGAACCCGACGCATTTACGTTAACGGCGGTAACAATACCTGTTCTTGTACTTGAGTTGCCTGCATGTCCAGGAGCATCAAAGATGGTTACATTAGGAGGATTAGTGGCATTATAGCCTGCGCCCCCGCTTGTAACCGTGACGCCTGTAATACTACCTGTTGCATTTACCGCTACAGTAGCAGATGCACCTCCTGCACCTGCGCCGCCGCCCGAGAACACAACATACGGACCTGCGGTCGCAGCGTAATAAAGCTGCAGGTTAAGTGAACGGTCATTGGCTGCATTAAGTATCCTGAACCTGTATGCCTTTTGTCCTATCGAAAGGTATGGATAGGCATTGCCGTTAACTATGGGTGTGTCCACGAAAGCTTCAGGCACAAGAGATACGTAAGGATAAGGTATTCCGGGATTGACCGGGCCCTCCTGGGCAGTTGTACCAACAAGTGGGTTCGGCAACGGCCCGAATGTCAAACTCGTTTGCGGGGGGAAGAACCATGGACCATAGTCCCATCGGCCAAGGGGGTTTGCACCTGAAATGTCAGCAGGGTTCTGATTCGGGATGTAAACATGGGGGAACCAGAGATCGTTTCTGGAAGCATTCAGCGCAATAGGCCATGTGGGGTCCTCGGTTGTCAATTGGGCCGTATTGGGCAGGAAGGTCTTGTCCTGGATGACCAATGGGATATTATCGGTTAAAGGTGGGATTGTCCCATTAGCTATAAGCGCAGTTTCTGTATCGTCCTGCAACAGGTAACCCGCAGCTTCACCTGCATACACATTGAGACGGGTAATCCCGTAGGCATGGTCGTGGTAGAACATCAGCCTGGCGCTCTGCTGGTTGGTATAGTAGAATGTCATCGTTCCAGCGGGCTCAACGCCGCCATCCATATCCGGTACGTTGCGCGTAGAGACGCCTTTAGGATATGCAGTGTTTTCCCCTGCCGGGGTGATCCACTGGTGTTCCGTCCCATCGCTGATCCAAGGCGTGGTGCCACCGTGAAGATGCAATGTGGCGCGGTTCTGCGAGAAATTACCGCTAACCAGGTTGGGGTCGGTATAGGAGGTTGCGTTGATAGTAAATGGCCCTGATCCCATGATTGACGGGTCAACAGGCAGGAAGAGGTTGCCGCCCTGGCCCGTGGGGAGGTAGTTAATGAACTTGACGCGCACCGGTATGTCCTTTGAGGCTAAGACCAGAGGTCCGAGATAATGGGGTTTATCCACACCAAATACCTGGGCACCGGTGGCGTTTCTGATTGGAGTTCCATTAAGATAATTAAGAGCAAAATGAGTGGTAGCATTAAAATTCTTTGCTGTTTCCAGCTGAACATACCCTCTCAGTATAGTCGCGTTCAGGTCAGAATGCATTTTTTCGGTATATTCTACCAGCCCTATTACGTAATAATCTGATCCCGGATACGTGGTAGTATCTTTAATTGCAAGGGGGATGTATTTCCCGATATTGTTTGCACCCCAAAGCGCTTGACCCGCCACTGGATTGGCGTTAATACGCGGCAGTGAGTCAACGAATTTCCTGATACCGCCTGTGATGTTCCCGTTAGAATCGACTGAAGGAAGAGGACTATTGGCGTAGTTGGGTGTCGTGCCGAAGTAATCAGGATTCTGCGCGGGGGTTCCCGGAACGAGAGGGGTTATGTTTTTTATGGAACCAGGTGCTCTGGTGCGGGATGCCGCAATACGGGCATTTGTAATGCGAATGGCATCTATTACCCTCTGTGCGTTAGTATAATTCCTCATTCTGGGTGCAGCAGTTACATCTATGGTCTGGTTGTTCATAGTAGTAACATGTCTAACGGTATATGATGCATTGCCGTCAGTGCTACTGACCGCACCGCTGGCAACATTGCCGTTTAACGGCAATAATGTGAACAGTATTCCTACTGCCAGCATTATACCGATAAATCCGATGCTTGCATAGAGTGTTCTCTTTGCGATACTTTTATTTTTGGCTGATAACCACTTTAGTTCCATACACTTAACCTCTCTTTTTTTTAAATTTTAATAACCCATTAAATATCTGGATTATATAGAATATTATACACTATCGTCTATAATATTATACACTTTCCCTACTAATCATCTATGGATTTATAGTATTTAATATTAACTGAAAATATTATAATATAATAATTATAGTTATATTGTTCCAGTGTTGTGTTCCCTGAAAATTTCGGTGAATAAATATCAAACTGCACGCAAGGTACGCAAAAGCATTCACTGGATATGTTTGAAAATCAGATTCTTAATTATGACTCTTAAAAATAATGTATCGTCCTGAGTTAAAATAATCAACCGAAAAACCAAAGAATGAACATTTAATGCGTGCGGTTAAAATCTCTCCGGTTTTCCCCTGTTTAAAATTAAAAAAAGAAATAAAGAAGATGATTGCTCATCTTCTCTTTCTGCCCAACAGGTAAGCCACTGAAAGTATGGCAACCGTCAAGCCAATTTCAAATCCGGGTGTCTTATTTGCAGCTGTCGGCACCGGAGTGCCCGTACCGGTCGTACCCGGGGTTCCTGTTACCACAGACGTTGCTGTTGTACCTGCTGCTCCGCCTGTTATTCCGCTTATTGCGAAAGGCGATAAGGATGTTGTCTTTGCCTCGTAGTAGGTATATGTGGCGTCTGTTGTCGTTTGTGCGGTATCAAGCTGATTCCACTTGCTGCCGTCCCAGTGGAGCAACTTTACATCGCCGGCTGCAACGCTGTTGCTTCCGAGCCATGTGTTCTCAACCCTGAACTTTACCAGGGCTTCTTTCATCCTGCTTGTGCCCGCAATGATGTTCACGTTCTTATATACGGTTCCGGACGGCTGGGCTGTTACCTGTTTTGATGTGCCTTTAAGAACTTCTGCTCTCACGGTTATGGCGAGTTCGTTTTCTTTGCCTGTCAGGGCAATTTCGTACACACCGAGTTCAGGCGTTTTGAAGGTATATGTGACCGGCGTGTTGGCAATCAAGTCTTCATCATTGCTCTCTGATTTTGCTATGTTGGCGAAATCCTCGCCTGACACTACGCCGCCTCCGCCGCCGCTGCTACCGCCGCCACTGCTGGGGTTGTTGCCACCGCCGCCACTGCTTGTTGTTCCGATCAGGGCAAAGGTGCTGAAGTGGCTTACGTTCACCAGGATGTATCCATCAAATAGAGTGGATGGTAGTACATCCCATTCCCTTGTAGCGATATTATAGAACTTGACCCTCAATTCCGAAGCGCTGATCCCTGATGCATTAAGCATATCAGTGGTGTAGTTGAACCGTATCTGTATGTCCGGGGTGAAGATAGCACCTTCTGGACCCATTGAGATATTTTCACCTACCCACCTGTCGTTGCTGCTACCCAGTGTGAATGTTGAATTCACCTGAGCAAGGGAGTCCACCGATATAAAGGACAGGGCAACTCCATCTATTGAAGCATTTGTGCCGTCAGGGATTGTAACAGTCACGTTTCCGTCCGGCGCTGTTATATTCAGTGTTTCGTTAGTTTTGAAAGTCAAGGGGTCAATAATGGTTCCAATGGTGTTGTTAATGGTTGTTCTATTGACTGTCACTATCCTTGTTTCCGAGACATTGGATAAACCGTCTGTGTCGTTTGCATATACCTTAAAGGTGTAATTGCCGCTCAAGAGGGGGGTCATATTCATGGAAAAAACCGTACCCGCAGACTGCAATGGGCCTGGTAACATTGTAATGTTTACGCCGTTCCAGTTCAACTGGGCCGTGCCTGTTTTATTAAGCATCGCTGTAACATTCACATATCCGGTATCGTTGGTGCTATTGATGTCTGACGGCGAGACAATTGTAACAACCAATGGTATAGGAGGCAGAGTGTCGGTTACAGCTTGAAGAACAAAGTCCGACAGAGGATTGCCTGCTGTATCGACAACATGGACAGCACTGAATGTGTAATTTACAACTGGACGGTCCGAACCGGTCATTGTATTATCCAGTACTAGAGTTGTATTTCTATCAGAACCGGATGAAGAAAGCCCTATCACATTCGGGATGGTTGCTACACCGCTAATTACAAAGTCGCCTGATGTTGCTCCGGCATCATTAATGTTCTCGCTGAATGTTATATTGATTGCTGTTGCGTTTACTGTTGCTGCACTGACATTTATTGGCGGCTGTCCGTCTGTTAATACTATTGGATTTAATGCAGATTCAAATATATTAGCTGGAGTGGCATCATCAAAGATTTGAGTTATATCGGTAACGTTAATGGTGGCTGTTGCGTTAGTAGCGACCGGATCACCACTGAATGTATAGTTACCTGTACCCGGGACTCCGAGTATGCTACCAGATATAAGGGTTCTTGCTCCGCCGGATGCAAGATTCAAAGCACCATATGAAGTATTTTGACCACCTGAGACAAACGTCCCGCCTACTCCCGGAACAAACTCAATTGTAATCTGTTTTGGTCCTGTTATTTTAGCGCTGGAAATTGTAACATTTGTAGTTGTTATTGTTACATTCCAGGTAATTGTGTTGCTTGTGCCGTTAGAATTATTTGAGGCATTGACTTTCACCGTATGGAGTCCTGACCGGCTGAAGCTTGTGTTGAGGTTGTCAGAGGTATTGCTCAGTGGAGAGTCGTCCTGGAACCAGTGCCATGTATCTATTACCTGGTCTGCTGTGGCATTGAAATTGACCGATTCGGTTGCGTTTAAAGTCACGTTTGTGTTGTTGTCACCTGTCTTGCTGTTGTTCCACGAAGTGATGTTGGGTGCAACACCTGCGGGTAGCACTGTTACACTCCAGGTAAGGGTGCTGCTTGTGCCGTTAGAATTATTTGTGGCATTGACTTTCACCGTATGCGGTCCCGCACTGATGAAACTTGTGTTGAGGTTGTCAGAGGTATTGCTCTGGAGAGCGTCGTCCTGGAACCAGTGCCATGTATCTATTGTCTGGTTTGCCGTGGCATTGAAAGTAACAGGCTCGTTTACGTTTAGAGTCACGCTTGTGCTGTTGTCATTTGTCTTATTGTTGCCCCAGGAAATGATGCTGGGTACACCACCTACGGATGATACTGTTACAGCCCATGTAATGGTGCTGCTTGTGCCGTTAGCATTTGTGGCATTAACTTCCACCCTATGTAGTCCCCCACTGCTGAAGCTTGTGTTGAGGTTGTTTAAGTTATTGCTCTTGTCAACGCCGTCCTGGAACCAGTGCCATGTAACTATCACCTGGTCTGGTGTGGCATTGAAATTGACACCCTCGCTCAGGTTTAGATTCACGTTAAAGCTGGCGTTATTTGTCTTGTTGTTACCCCATGAAGTGATGGTGGGTGGTATTATACCAGGAGCCAGAGTGTTGGTTACTTGCACTAAAGCAAAGTTATTTAGAAAGTTTGGTGGAATTGCATTATCGAAAATAGAGACATCAGTAGGATCACTAGAATTAAATGTATAATTTAGCAATGGACTATCCGAACCGGACATTGGTTTATCCAGTGTTAGAGTTAGATTGCTATCAAGACCTGATGAAGAAAGACCTATCACAATTGAGTTATTTGCTACACCGATAAGTGTAAAGTCGCCCGGTAGTGCGGCTGGATCGACAGCAGAAATGGTCTCGCTAAATGTTACATTGATTGTTGTTGTGGATGTTGTTACTGCACTGACAACTAGTGGTGCCTGTAAATCTCCTAAGACTATTGGATTTGTTGTGGAATCAAATGTATTACCCGCATCATCAAAGATTTGAGTTGGAGCGGTAACATTAATGGTTGCTGTTTCGTTTGTAGCGACCGGAGCACCATCGTATGTATAGATAAACTCAGTCACATTAAAAGGTGGGTTATTTACTGTCAGAGTACCAGAATCATTAGATGTAAGGTTTCTTACTCCGCCGGATGAAAGATTCAAAGTGCCAAATGCAGTAAATGAAGCATTCAGGACTTGCGTACCAGTTACTCCTCCTTCAGTAAAGTCAATTGCAATTTGATTTGGTACTGAGAAATTTATTATATTACCGTTAGCTGTAATATCTGCCGCCGCGCTCGCGGTTCCTGCCATTGTTCCTATAACAAGCAGCGCCAGAATAAAAGGCGCTATGTAGTTAATACACTTTTTCCCCATAATAATCATTTCCTCCACTCGTGGTTTTATAAAACCATCCCGTTTTTACGATGGATTATATTACCTAGAGAATAATAGACAATAATGGTATATATAATTTCCTAAAACCTCACGATGATGATTATTCTTAATTGATGATAATATTTTATGCAAACGGCGAAGCTTGCGATTGTTCTTGAAAAACCAGGCCTTAATTATAATATTGACTTTGCAGGCTGTTATTAATATATCCCGGTTTCACGATTAAATTAAAAAAAGAAATAAAGAAGATGATTTCTCATCTTCTCTTTCTGCCAAACAGGTAAGCCACTGAAAGTATGGCAACCGTTAAGCCAAGTTCAAATCCGGGTGTCTTACTTGTAGCTTTCGGCGCCGGAGTGCCCGTGCCGGTCGGCGTACCCGAGGTTCCTGTTACCGCACCTGCCGGAGTCGCTGTGGACGTTACCATACTGCCTGTTATTCCGCTTATTGCGAAAGGCGAGAGGGCGGTTGTCTTTGCCTCGTAGTAGGTATATGTGGTGTCTGTTGTCGTTTGTGTTGTGTCAAGCTGATTCCACTTGCTGCCGTCCCAGTGGAGCAGCTTTACATCGCCGGCTGCAAGGCTGTTGGTTCCGAGCCATGAATTCTCAACCCTGAATTTTACCAGGGCTTCTTTCATTCTCTGAGTACCGGCCAGGATGTTTATGTTCTTATATACGGTTCCGGGCGCCTCTGCTGTTACCTGTTTTGATGTGCCTTTAAGAACTTCTGCTCTCACGGTTATGCCGGGTTCGTTCTCTTTGCCTGTCATGGCTATTTCGTACACACCGAGTTCAGGCGTTTTGAAGGTATATGTGACCGGCGTGTTGGCGATCAGGTCTTCATCATTGCTCTCTGACTTTGCTATGTTGGCGAAATCCTCGCCTGTCACTACGCCGCCTCCGCCGCCAGTACCGCTGCTGCCGCCGTTGTTGCCGCCGTTGTTGCCACCACTGCTTGTTGTTCCGACCAGCCCAAAGGTGCTGAAGTGGCTCACGTTAACGATGATGTAGTTGAGAGCTTGATTTTGAACTTGTGCAGGGGTTTCCCATGCATTTGGTATTGCTGATGTATTATAGAACTGGACTCTCAACTGTGATTCATCGGTAATACCTGCTGCCCGCCACTCATCATCTGTGTAGTTGAAGCGTATCTGTATGTCAGGTCTGAAGCGCGCGCCTTCCGGGCCGAGAGATAGATTTTCACCTATCCACCTGTCGCTGCCACCCAGTGTGAATGTTGAATTCACCTGAGCAAGAGAGTCTATCGAAATCGAAGTCAGGGCAACACCACCTATTGAAGCATTTGTGCCGTCAGGGATTGTGACAGTCACGTTTCCGTCCGGCGCTGTTATATTCAGTGTGGCGTTAGTGATGAAAGTCGTGGAGTTAATAATGGTTCCAATGGTGTTGTTAATGATTGTTCTATTGACTGTCACTATCCTTGTTTCCGAGACGTTGAATACAACATTTGAGTCGTTTGCATACACCTTGAAGCTGTGATTGCCGCTCAAGAGGTCGGTCATATTCATAGAGAAAATCGTACCCGCAGGCTGCGATGTGTTTGGCATCATCGTATTATTTACGCCATTCCAGTTCAGGATAGCTGTACCGTTAGCATCCAGTATTGCAGTCACATTGACAAAGCCTGTATCGTTAACACTGTTGTTAGCCGGGTTCGTGATGGTAATTACGATAGGCACTGTCGTTGTAGTGTTGATATAACCTACCTTGCCGGGGTCATTTGTAGAGTTGGCTGTAACGTTCACCTGGAATATCCCTGACGAGACATTGGTTACGTTCAATGTGAAAATCACGCTCTGTCCTGCATCCAGCATCCAGGGCGATGAGATATTCAGCGCAGCCGTTGAGGCTCTGGTTGAATTTATCACATTAATTGTATAGGTATCAGTCGAAGTCCCGTTATTTTTCAGCCTGAGAGTATAGGTCGCATTAGTGCCGGCATGTGTTGTTTTCTGTAATACTGAGATGGCGGCCAGGTTCGTGCCGTTTGTTGCTCCCGTCACGGTTGTTGTGGTATTGATTGAAGCTGTCCTGTTCGAGAAATTGAACGAGGTAGCTGTGACGTTTACCTTGAATATGCCGTTTGCACCACTGGTAACATTCAGTGAATATACTTGAGTCCCATTTGGTGCCAATGTAATATTCCCGGGAGTAAGGGCTGCAATTGCATTGTTTGGATTATCGATTGTCAGGTTATAGGTATCTGCCAGAGTCCCGTTATTTTGCAGGATAAACGTGTATGTGGCATTTGTTGGTGCATTAGTTGTAACGCTCAGTACGGAAGTGTTTGTCAGATTAATACCGAAAGTTCCCCATGAATAACTTGT
This sequence comes from Candidatus Methanoperedens sp., assembly GCA_026552835.1. The sequence continues at coordinate 17,131 of JAPMTY010000090.1, read as the reverse complement.
CCAGTGAGAAACGTTCAGGGTCAGGGCGTGATTCGTCTGGTTCCAGCTAATATTTGATGCCGCCCCGCCTGAAGACTGGCCGGGCGAGGCTATCAAAACGCCATCCGCGAAAATCGCAGGGCTTGTTGTGAAGGAAGTCAGGTTGTATATGGTGAGATTCGCAGATTTATTAAACCCAATCAGCGCATCTGCCGCACCGCTGAGATTTATGGACGTTCCGGCAATCATCAGCTTCTCTTCGAGGTATCGAAGATTCAAAGCAGTCGTATAGTTCGTCAGGTTTATAGGCTCATTAAATTTAAGCGTGGCAACTTTACTTGTGCCATTGACTGCTTCAAAAGTGAGATAAGCATTACTGTAATCCGGTATATTAGTCCAGTTTGTGGTGTCGCCTCCAAGTCCCATGCCCATATTTATTGGATTCATGTTTGGAACCACAACAAGGAATGCCATTAGCGGTATAATAAAAGTTCCACCGCCCGGTATTGAAACTGTTGCATTTACCCACGCAGTTTTCGCGTCGTTTCCAGGCAGGATTGTGCCTAACGTGTGGGTAAGCCTATAGGTTTTATTGCCGTCCCCGATTGGAGCCCCTGTACTATTCCATACAAGAGTGGTATTGCCGTCAACGGCTGCGAAATCAACTGTGATGTTGGTGTATGTTAATGTTGAGTCAGTAGTGTTGACTATTATTACTACAGGGCTGTTATTATAGAACATGGATACAAATGTCGGATATGCGGGATAGTTCTTGGATGAATTGTATCCTACGACATCTAATCCCACTTGCCTATGAGCTTCAACAGAAAGATTTGTGGTATTAGACACGCTAAAATTATCGTATGCTGTTACAGTTGCATTGAATGTGCCGCGTACAATTTTATCATCGGTTACATTTAAACTGAAGTTATGATTAGGCCCGGCGGTCCCGTTTGGGTTCATAAGTAAAAAGCCTGTGTTATTCCATGTTGAAACGTTTACCGTTACATTTGTGTAATTAACACCAGAGCCGATATCGGTCACCATCACGTTCAGGGTAAAATATGGACAGGTGTCGCTTGCATAACCACCGCACATTGATCCATATCCGGTAGGCAGTGCTGTCATTAATGGACCGGTTGCGAAAATAACAAAGCTTCCATCGTTTGTTGCAGTGACCTGTGTTCCAGAATTGCCTGCCAGGTCTGAGAAGTCGATTGTAAACGTTACAAGTCCCCGTGGTTCGCTGCCGTTCATGAGTCTTGTTGCAGTCCAGTTATTACTTGTATTGAAAACCGAATCTGCTGGATTGCCATCTATTGTAACGGTGGGTGTAGCAATTGATTCGTTTGATGTAAAATTAATTGTAACATTATTGCCGACATTTGCCAGACTGGTATTTGTGTTATTCGATGCGATTGAAACTCTTGTAAGTCCTGGTGCCTGTCCATCTGTTATTTGTATTGGATTTGCTGAAGGATCTAAAGGTTTACCATCGTTATCTTGGATATCACCTAGATGAGTAACGTTAATTGTCGCTGTTTCGTTGGGAGCGACAGGAGCGCCATCGAATGTAAAATTAACCGTAGTTGGATTTGCTGGAATAAATGAACCATTAGATACAAGGTTTCTTGGTCCGCCGGATGTAAGATTCAAAGCAGCAAATGCATTAAAATCAGCTTGTACGATACGATTACCAGTATCGCTTGGAACAAACACAATTGTAATATTATTCGGTGCTGTTATTTTAGCGCTGGATATTGTAACATTTAGCGCCGCGCTCGCGCTTCCTGCCATCATCCCGAAAATCAGTAGTGCCAGCACTAAAGGTGCTATGTATTTAATAGATTCTTTACTCATAATAATCAATTCCTCCTCAAATGGTTTTATAAAACCACCCTGTACTCCTCGATGGATTATAATACCATATACCAATTCTACTAATGACAATAACGGTATATATAATTTTTCATAAAACACTAATATTATAATTATACTAAATAATAAATTATGATTATAATATTTATGCGAACGGCGCATCTCGCAGAATCTCCCGCAACTATTCCGCTAAAAGATTTTAGTACTATAAAGTAAAAGGTTAGCACATGCAAGTAAAAACATGGTTCGGGAATTTCACACTCGATGAAGACCGGATAACCGATGTGGAATTATCCCCAAAAAACATTGATTATTTAATAAAACAAAACGCTCAGGAGCAGCTTTTAATGAGCGGCAGCGTTGCAGGTACAAACCTCCGTGACCTTGCAGTAAAATACGGTTTTGCGGATTCAGGATCAGAGTATGACAGGCTGCTTCATGAGTTAAGCATAGGACTTGCAAGAAACCGGATAACAAAGGCAGCGACACCGGACAGGCGGATAATAGCGGCTGTCGAGGCTATAGACGACCTTGATGAAACTTCGAATATCCTTGCAGAAAGACTCAAGGAATGGTATATATTTAATTTTGAAGAAACTCCCTTAAAAGGTGAAGAACTCGCAAAACATATAATCGGGATAAAAGATACAGAAAATTCAGTCAATCCTGATTTAAAAATCATGCAGGATTTTGCTTCCTCGCTTCTTGGATTGTATGATACCCGAAAGTCCATTGAAGAACATATCAGGGAAAACATGCCTGCAATTGCCCCGAACCTTACAAATATCGCAGGACATATCCTCGGGGCGCGGCTTTTGAGCATTTCGGGAAGTCTTGGAAGGCTGGCTTCGATGCCCTCAAGCACGGTGCAGGTAATCGGGGCGAGTAATGCGCTTTTCAAACACTTAAAAGGGAAAGCGCCGTCTCCAAAACACGGGTTGATTTTCAGGCATCCGCTTGTAAACACGGCGCCGAAGTGGCAGCGCGGAAGGATAGCAAGGGCGCTCGCCTCAAAAATTTCACTCGCCGCGCGCTGCGATTTTTATTCTGGAAAACTAAATGACACGCTGCCAGAAGTACTGAAAAAGAAAGTTGAAGCTATTAAGAAACAGCAGAAGAAATCACGAAATTGAATTATAAGGCTTCGGTCTTATTCATATTGTCTTCAGATTTATTCAGGTGATATTCAATTTACTTACGATAAAATTCACTCTTTGATTTTAAGCCTCTCTGCTCTTCGATTATATTTGAATACATAGTCTGAACCTTAAACGCATTAACCCATATCAATTGTTTAAAGAAATAATTTAAGGCAATTCCTGTATGCACCTTCTTGCACATTTGCCAATTAGTTCGCCTTTCGCAAGTATATGCCTCTTCATTGCAGTTTCCACATACACCTTTGGACACTTTGAAAGGTAAATCAAGTATTTGTCAATAGCTTTAAGACATCGAGAGCAGCTTCCCGTAAGGGCTCTCATAAAAATAGCTTGTGAATTGGGTGATGTCTGTTTTTCCTCCGAACAGCAATTGTGAAAGCGATGGTTTGTTGGCATAGGTAACTTCAGGTGTCCCTTCTATTCCTCCAAGCTTCGAAGCAACGTCGATTGCATCATCAAGACTTCCGAAATCATCCACAAGCCCCAATTCTTTAGCTTTTGCGCCTGTGTATACCCGGCCATCCGCGAGGTCTTTGACTTTACTCAAAGTCATCTTCCGGTCTGTTGCCACTTCAAGTACAAAACGCCCGAAAGCTTCTGAAATTACCTGGTCTGCATATTTCTTTTCCTCGTCGGTCAGTCCCCGCCAGTCCCCGCCCATGTCCTTAAAAGCGCCGGATTTCGCAATATAAAACTCAGTCCCGTCTTTATAATAGAAATTTGACCTGTTCTGGAACTCCCAGATTACTCCTATGCTGCCAGTAATGGTATCCGGGTTGGCAATTATCCTGTCGGCAGGGACGCTGATATAATATGCCGCACTGGCTGCCACATCGCCCATAGAAACAACAATGGGTTTTTTGGTCTTTTTCATTGCGCCCACTATCTCTTCCGCCGCTGCGGGAGACCCGCCAGGGCTGTTTATCCGCATTACGATTGCTTTTACCCCGTCATCATTTGAGGCATCTTTCAGGCTTTTTGTAATGTCTTCCGAAGCCGCGATACCCAGTCCTGCCGGGACGCTGCCTGTGATCATCACTCCCTGGACATAAATGACTTCAACCCTGTTTTTTGATATCCCGAAATCCGTTCCGCCCATAATCAAAAAAAGGCTTCCGGCTATTATGAACAGCAAAACAAAAAATGTTGCAAAATATATTATTAACTTTCTTGATGAAACCATTATTTCAGAAGATATCTTTAAAACATCAAATAGTTAATCCTGTTTTAATAATCCTCAAGACATTTATCAAGATATTTTGCATTACTGGCTTTGATGAATTCATCGCAGACTTTGTTGGGTTCTCCATCAGCAACGATATGCCCTTTATCAATCAAAATCGCCCTCTGCGCGACTTCCCTTATGAAATCCACATGATGGCTGATGAATATAATGGTGGTATTGAAAGTCCTGTTGATATTCTTAAGCGAATTTGCAACGTCCCTCAATGTTTGGGGGTCAAGGTCGCCGAATGGTTCATCCAGCAGAAGTACTGATGGTTTTGTAGACAGCGCCAGCGCAAGGGCAGCTCTTACATTCTCGCCGCCGCTTATCTGGTATGGCTTGACATCAAGGACGCCCAATGGCAAATCCACAGCCTCAAAGACAGGTTTTGCGTAATTCATCACTTCTGTGAGCGGATAGCTGGGGAAGAGTACGCCGAGGATAGCTGGTGTATAACCCATTTTTGCCAGGGCTTCCTTTGAGTTCTCTTCAGGCGTATCGGTCATCTTATAGAGTTCATCAAGGTCCTTATCAGATATACCGAGTTCTTTGGCTCGTTTTCTTGATGCTTCAATAACATCCTGTCCCTTTACACCCAGTTTATAAGCAAGCTGCTGTTTTATTGTGGAATGCGGCGAAAGGGCGAACTCCTGGTACATAATACTTGTCATCCTTCTTACCTCCATTCTCTTTGGAGTGTATGTGGACATTTCAACCCAGTCATCACCAACAAGGAATTCTATCTCGCCTTCATCCGGGTATGTAAGCCCGTCCATGGCATGAAGAAGCGTGGTTTTTCCGGCTCCGCTCGGGCCTATGAGCGCAACTATCTCACCCTGTTTGAAATCAATACTAATATTCTCAAGGTCAAGCACTTCGCCCTGCCTGATAAGCCAGTATCTCTTTGAAATGTTGCTGACTTTTATCACGGTCTTATCGGATTTCCGCACCGGCATCGGGACTGCAGGTTTCATTTTCTTAAGGAATTTCTTTAATACATCCGCAGGCTCTCCTTCCTCAATTATTTTCCCGTTCTCAAGCCACAGCACACGGTGGGCAAGATACGAATGCACTTCCGGAAGATGTGAGACTACAAGGGTCTTCAGTTTTAATTTCTCGTTCACATTCTTTATCGTGTCGAGAACTCCCTGTTTTGTTGCAGGGCAGGTCATAGTGGCGGGTTCGTCGAGAAGAAGAAGATGCGGTTTTGCTGCAAGCTGCCGTGCTATCAGCAATCTCTGCTTTTCCCCGCCGCTCAGCACCGATGAGAAATGCTCCGCTTTCCCTTCAAGATTTACAAGTTTCAGGTACTCAATGCTTTCCTGGTACAATTCGTCATAATAAGGTGAATCTTTTTCAGGCAAGACTTCGAATCCGAATCTTTCTGAATAAAGACGCCGTAATACGTTTTCATATGTAGCCCCGGACCACAACCCGAAATTTCTCTGAAGGTGAATGGCTGTCATTTTCTGGAGTTTCCTGATATCCGCTGGCGTCGCGTCGGGTTTGATTGTAAATCCGTCGAGCTCAAAACTACCGTCAACGAACGGCTCCATCCCGCGTAACACTTTCAATATAGTCGATTTACCTCCCCCGCTTCTCCCGATTATCCCGAGGATTTCACCCTCTTTGATATTGAAACTCAGCCCGTCCAGAACTCTTATCGTATCAGAGTCGATTACATAGTCTTTAACAAGGTTATTAACTTTCAGCATTGAAGATTCTCCAAAACATGCAACAATTAATGATTATTGGAATGTAGATTTCGTAATGTTTGAACGTCTATATATTCTTGTTGGTTGAACCGTTTCAGATTTGTAAAACCGCCTTATTTTATTCCTTTTCACAATGCAGCTATAGAAAGATTTATCCAGTAAAAAACACTTTTAAAAAAGGAAAAATCAATAGATTTATTGGTTCGAGACTGAGGTAAACATACATGAAACTGAGCGGTTTTTTCAAGAAAAAGGACTTAATGCAAGAAGCGGAAGAATTCAAAAGTTCCGGAAAATATGATCGCGCCCTGGAATCTTATGGGAATATCCTGAAGGCTGATCCGAAAAATCTGAAAGCCTGGTATGATAAAGCGTCGATACACCTGACGCTTGAGCAATATAATCCTGCATATGATGCATACAAGACAATTTTAGAACTTGACCCCAATAATAAAAAAGCATGGCATGAAATGGGTTTTATTCTTGTTAACCTTGGTAATCTGGATGAAGCGCTCGAAGCTTATGATAAAGTACTGGAATCCGAACCGGCAAATACAAAACTGTTAAATGAAAAAGCAATGATTCTCAGGGAATTGAAAAGGGATTCGGAAACATTGAAAATATATGAAAAGCTGCTTGAATCGGATCCGAACAACTCCAAAATGTGGTTTGAGAAGGGATTAATTCTTTCCGGGTCCGGAAAGGATGCGGATGCTCTCGCAGCGTATGAAAAAGTATTGGAGCTTGAACCGAACCATGCCGGGGCGCTTGCCCGCAAAGGATTGATCATTGGAACGAGAAGGCAATATGCTGAAAGTTTTGTTTTGCTTGAAAGGGCGCTGAAGATTGACCCCTCAAACTGGAATGCATGGTTTGGAAAAGCAAAGGTCTGGGGGCTTAAAGGTACTGATCTTGCCGCGCTTGACAGGCGTTATGATGCCATAAAAGCATTCGAAACTGCACTTACGGCATATGAAAAAGCAATAAGTGTGAGTCCCGGGAATTCAATGTTGTGGCTTGAAAAGGGTATTATCCTGAAAGAACTTGACAGGAAAAATGAAGGGATAAGGGCTTTAGATAAATCAATCGAGATTAATCCAAATAACACCAGAGCCTGGTACGAAAAAGGATTGACACTCAAGGAACTTGGAAATGAGGATGAAGCGACCACATGCTTCAGGAAAGTCCTTGAATTGGACCCTTCACATACACTGGCGCGCCATAAACTGAAACAATTATAATCAAGAGTTAAAGTAAGAGGAGCAGTTCGAACCATAGGAGAATAGTAGATATGAAAAAGTTTATATTTTTATTGATGGCATTGTTGCTAATCACACCTGCACTTGCGTCCGATTGGAGTATGTTTAAGAAAGATGCGTCGCACTCGGGTTATACGACCGATGCGGTGAATCCGCCGCTAACAGCTGCATGGACTTTCGACCTCAGCTTTGATTCGGATTCTTCCCCTGTCATAGTCAATGATGTCCTTTACGTGGGTTCAAATTTCGGAATTCATGCTATAGATGCGAAAACAGGAAGAGAACTTTGGAGAACCCATACAAACGGTTTTGTAAAATCCGCTCCTGCAGTTGCAGATGGGGTACTGTATGTCGGTGCGGACGACAATCGATTCTATGCCATGGATATAAGAGATGGCGCAATGAAGTGGATATATAAAAACGCCACAAATGGGTATACAGCTTCCTCAATCGTAATAAACAACCTGGCATACACGGGTTCAAAAGACGGCTCATTTTATGCATTTGATGTCCAGAGTGGTGAACCTTCGTGGGAGATACTTACCGGAAAAGTAATCGAATCATCGCCAGCCATGGCAGACGGTATATTCGTCTTCGGGAGCGATGGTGGATTAATAATCGCCATAGATACCGTTACCAGAAAAGAAAAATGGCGTTATGACACAGGCATAAGCGATATCATATCCTCACCGCTTATTGCAGCTGGGAGCGTATTTGTGGGTTCAAATGACGGGGATATTTATGCCCTGAATACAACAAATGGCGCTTTGAAATGGAAATATTCAACCGGCAGCAATGTCCAGTCATCACCATCTTATAAGGACGGGACGATTTTTGCAGGTTCAAGAGATTCCAGCATGTACGCCATAGATGCCATGACAGGAAACCTGAAATGGAAGTCACAGACGGCTGGTTATGTAGATTCCTCGCCTGCTATTTCAAACGATGTCGTTTATTTCGGTTCAAGGAATAATCTCGTTTATGGTCTTGATGCGAATACAGGGAAACTTCTCTGGAGGAATTCAACAGGGCAGAACGACAAGGATTACATAACATCACCAGCCATATCCGGGAATATGCTGTATGCAGTGACTCACAGCGGAGTTGTCTATGCCTATTCAGGAGCAGCTATCCAGGCGACACAGGCCACCCCTGCAACAACTGCAAAGGAAACAACAACTACTCCGGCACTGAGTCCGACAGTCACGCCAACAGCAACAAAGAAAACCCCCGGTTTTGAATTTCCAGTAGTTGTATTGTTGATATTGGTTTTAATCCGAAAGAGACACAATTAAATTTCAGGAATATTTCAGCGCGAAAAATAAAGAATGATGCCATAATCACATTTGATGCTGCTTTGCTTTCATCGCACTTTTTAAGTGAGTGTGTATTATGGTTGTTTTGTTTTCTTGTCGGCATACTACCGTTAAGAACCGGCTAGATAAACTTAAATAACTTCATACTCATAAATCTGATTATGAAAGGTCGGGGTTTTTTTCTCCTTGTGTTACTATCGTCTATCACTGTGGGATTAGCAGAGGCAAATCCACAAAAAAACCTGACCGAGATTGGCACGTTTACAACGCAAGAACCCCATAGCGCAGAATTTTTCAAAGATTACCTATTTATAGCGGACTGGAACTCACTTCTGGTATACAACACAAGCAATCCCAGGTTACCTAAACTCATCACCAGATTTACAGATTTTGACGAACCAGGCCGGGTAGTTGGACTATCAATTTCAGAAGTACAGATGTACATCGCATCAGGCTCGGGATGGATATATGTACTGAATATAAGCGATCCGGAAAACCCAAAAAGAATGTACCAGATAAATTATCCAGATTCGGCAAATGATGTCGCTGTATCCGGTAAATACATGTACGTCGCCGATTCCAATACCGGAATGCTCATCTTTGATTTAAGTGACAGAAGAAAACCGGAACTTATCGGTAAGTTCTATGTCTTGAAATCCAACATCAGCGGTTTCTTTGAGGGGTGGGGTGGTATAGCAGTTGCAGTTTCCGGAAATTACGCATTTTTGAGCGGGGCAGAGAGAACAGGATTCTATATAGTCGATATATCCGACCCTACAAACCCGACTGAGGTGTATCATTCAGTCGGGAAAAATCTATATGATATACAAATATCGGAAAATGGTGTTTATCTTGCAATGGCTGATGGCACATCCGAATTTGATTTGCTGGATGCCAGCAATCCCTATTCACCAAAGATTATTGATAGTTTTTTCATCACCGAAACCGCAGACAGAGCCGCCATAGCCATCCATCCGACCGGTGATTATATCTATGCGGCGTCTGGTAAAACATGGCATATATTCAGCATACCCGACACCATCCCGCCAGATATATCAATCGAAAAACCCAAATCAGGCGAAATATCCACAGGCAAAACAATTACCGTATCTGGGACGGCTTTTGATAAAAGCGGAATTAGTGAAGTCCTGGTCAATGGAAAATTTGCAGGAAAAGAGTCATGGAACCAGGTCATCACACTCGCCGAAGGAATAAATAATATCTCCATAACAGCAGTGGATGAAAAAGGGAATAATAGGACCGAGCTTATACAGGTAATCTACAGCCCTTCTATACAGCCAACTCCTTCGCAAAGTGTTACTACTGCTGTGCCAGTTCAAACATCTGAAGTAACTAAAAAGCCATTGGTTTACAACGTAATGTTTGCGGTGTTGATAATAGCGTTTTTAGTTCTAATTTATTGGGCATGGAAGTACAAAATAAAAAGATAAAATCTCAAACTTTTAGGTGCAAGTCCCACAGCCATGTAAAAGGATGGTATTATTTAATTCAACATCCATACATGACAGCACAAGGAATGAAATAATATGGTATATGATGTCGTTATTATCGGAGGCGGACCCGCAGGCCTGACAGCCGGGATATACGTAAAGCGCGCTATGTTAAACGCATTGCTGGTTGAAAAAATAGGAGTCGGCGGGCAGATTATCATTACAGACCTTGTGGAGAACTTCCCGGGTTTCCTTGAAATATCCGGGGGAGACCTCGCGATGAAATTTGAGGAGCATGCCCTGAAATTCGGGCTTGATATTAAAGGCCTGGTCGAGGTCAGCGGGATAGAAGACAGGGGGGCAACAAAAATAGTGAAAACACATGAAGGGGATTTTGAGACAAAAACCGTGATAATAGCCACCGGCACCACGCCTAAAAAATTGGGTGCCAAAGGAGAGCTTGATTTTATTGGGAAAGGGGTCTCGTATTGCGCTACCTGCGACGGCTTTTTTTTCAGGGAAAAGGTCGTCGTGGTAGTCGGCGGGGGAGATTCCGCCATCACGGAAGCCATTTACCTCACCAAGATGGCAAAGAAAGTGATTATCGTGCACCGACGGGACAAACTTCGCGCCGAGAAGATTAACCAGGAACATGCTTTTGCAAACCCAAAAATTAGCTTTGTCTGGGATTCAGTCGTGGAAGAAATAGCAGGCGATAAGATAGTCGGGAAAGTGATTCTCAGGAACGTAAAGACAAACGCGTTATCCGAAATAAAAACAGACGGGGTTTTCATATATGTGGGACTTATTCCCAACACAGCGTTTGCTGCAAATATAAAAAAGGACGAGCGTGGTTTTATTATAGTAAATGATAAAATGGAAACCTCGGTAAAGGGAATTTTCGCAGCAGGCGATTGCAGGGTCACTCCTTTGCGCCAGATAGCTACAGCAGTAGGCGACGGGGCAATCGCCGCTGTTTCTGCCGAAAGGTATATTGAAGGAATATAGACCGGGCAATGAATAACGAAGAACCGGTCAGGCTTGATGATTATATCTCCTTGGAAGAACGGGAACATTTACTTAACGGGCTGCACCGGTATCTTATCTGGGTAGGCGAACAGGTTCCCGATGAAGTTATGGTGAATGGGAAAAACATTAAACTTCATGAGCTTATCTGGCGATGTATTCACAAAAAAGACATTTCAGAGGAGGAAAAAACCCGCCTTCTGGAACTTGTGAATTTACTTGAAACAAAGGCAAAAGAGGATGAGGAGGTCCTTTCAAAAACCCTTCTCACACGCGAGGATGCAAAACGATTATATAACGAGATTGCAAGCCTCATCCGCGCTATCATGGATTTAAGGGACTGCGAAGCCGGCAGGGTCAGATTGATAGAGTCAAAAGATGAAATAAAACAGAAAGTCGATGATGCGCGCAGGTGGGTGGGTTTTTTGAAAAACGTAGGCAAGAAAAACAGTTTATGATTATTTGCTTTGCGGTATTCTAAATAAAGCGCAAACTCATCCAACCAAAGACTAATTAGATATTGGCAATATATATTCCATTTAATAATCATGGTGTTTGGTAAAGTAATTTCGATAACTTCACTGGCAATTCTGGCAATTGTAATAATCGTCGGGGGTGTTGGGGTTCAGCTTGTGACCACACAGCCTGCGTTTTGTAACTCCTGCCATGAAATGAATTTTTACTACAACTCCTGGCAAAATTCAACGCACGGCCCGAAGGCAGTGTGTCTTAATTGCCATTCAGAACCAGGACTGAATGGCTTTATCGGGGAGAAAGTGCGGGGAGTAGAGCAAGTCGTTGCCCATTTTTCAGGAAATTTTACGGTGCCTATTCAAATCGTGAGAAGGGTAAAAAACGACCAATGTCTTGCATGCCACAATGAAACCCGAAATCTTACTGATAAGACCATTGAGGCAAAACATGCCTTGCATATGGACAAATCCGTATTATGCGCCGATTGCCACAGCCGTCTCGTCCATAACCAATCAGGTCAACCGCGTGTTATTACACTTGCCCAATGCGACGCATGCCACAAAGCTCATACCAATTTCAAACTTGTGGGCGTGCATGCAACTTTGAGCTGTGAAAAATGTCACCCGGGCGACAAATACAATGGTACGAGTCCCAATTGCGAATCCTGCCATAAGGTGCCATCAAATCATATCCCCGGGATTACTGGAAACTGTGATAAATGCCACACTACGGCAGGCTGGAAACCTGCAACTTTTGACCATTCAACATTCCCATTGACAGGAAAACATCAACCACTAACATGTGACCAGTGTCACCATGGAGTCTATAACGGGACATCATCGATGTGTGCAGGCTGCCACAAAGTGCCAGCAAATCACGTTGCGGGGATTGTGAGTAACTGCGATAAATGCCACACTACGGCTGGCTGGAAACCTGCAACGTTTGATCATTCAACATTCGCATTAACTGGAAAGCATGCGACCCTCACATGCGACCAGTGCCATCATGGAACCTATACCGGGACTGCTGCAGGATGTGTAGATTGTCATCAGCCGCCTTCGACCCACGCCGGTATGAGTACCGACTGCGCCCAATGTCATTCCCCGGATGGTTTTACGCCTGCTAACTTTGTGCATCAAAGAGTTGGTGAACATATTGGCGGGCGTGGCGAAAGACCGCTCTCATGCGTAACTTGTCATCCTGTTCGATATATAGAGACTTCATGCACCGGAAGCCGATGCCATTCGTCAAATAATCCTGGGGGCGGTGGCGGAGGTGGTGGTGGTGATTGAGTAGGTTTCAGTCAGAAATTCTCGCTTTATTATTCGCAAGCTCTTTTATGGTTTGATAAGTGTCAAATTCAGGCGCAAGGCTGTCATAATACCTCAGTTTCCCAAACGATAGGACTGTCGCGTCCTCGCCCATCCATCCGCCATGCAGCGGGTAAATAAAGATAAATCCCCGGCTTGTAAAGAAATTATCTGCAGACGTTAGGAATTCACTTTGCTGCTCTTTGGTTAATGCCTGGCTGAATGCGCCAAGCTGCGTGTTTGTGGTGGATGCCCAGTCTATGAAAACAAAAACCGGAATACTTCCGAACCTTTGCCTGATACTTGTTATTTCGCTATCCCACCTGCTTTCGTTAAGTTTCATAGCCCTTACTTCTTCTATGCGGGGGCTGATTGTGACAAAATCATAATTTGCCGGGGCATAAGGATATAGCGATGACGGAGACCAGGTCCCGATAAATACGGTTCTGTTTTTTGACTTTCCGTATTCGTGCAGTTCATCAACAATTCCGTTAGTTGCCTCATAAGTTGCTTTCACACCCGGATGGTTTATGTCCTTCGTCAGCCTTGCAAGGAATCCTGAATTGCTGGTCAGCATATCGATCCATACGCCGTCAGCGCCCGCGTCTATTTGCCTTTCACCCCAGCTTATAAGAAGTTTCCGGTATTCCGGATTTGTTATGTCCGGGAAATAAGCAGGCACGCTTGAAGGATCATAGAGGCGGCAGTCAAAATCATTCGGAACCCAGGATTGCGTTTTTCCGAATTCGCACTGGAATTTTTCCTTGGACATGTTGATGCCCCATTTGCCGGGATCAAGCGCCATATTCCACGTCTCAGGGTAATTTATAATCTCTCCGGTTTTCGGGTTCCATATCGCCTGCCTTTGTATTATCTGTGCAGGAATCGCGCCGGTAAATATTATGTTCGGATTTTCCTGCTTTATTTTTGCAATCATATTCGCGAGTTGTTCATAGCTGTGGCCGCTGATTTTGCACTGCTTCGCTAACGAAGCGGAGTTTATTTGCCCGCAGGAATCAGGCACTTCAGCCCATCGCCAGAATCCCCGAAAGATGAAGTCTGCCTTTGTTTCATTAATCACACTAATCGCTTCTTCATCGCTTCTGCCATACAGGCCGCCGTCGGTTACGGTTTCGTAGAGAACTGCGATTTTGACTTTCCCTAAATCGTTCTTTGAGTTTGCCCATTCAGAGCTTAATGTATTGTTTATTTGCGCGTATGTGGGCGTTTTTGGCGGGATATGCCGGGCCATCAAACCAGCAAAAATCGCTATAAACAATAACGCTGCAATAAGCGTGATTATGATTTTTTTATTCATAATTTTGAAATTGGATTTCAAATATTATTATTCCCTGTTATGCCATAACAATTCCCATCCAAAAAAAAACCTTACAGCTTTTTCAATTCCTTGAAATCCATAACAGTAGAAATCGGATAAGTTGTAACATCAATCCCGCTTTCTTCAACAGCAGCCATTATATTCGTTCCAGCATAAACCGCCACGCCGACTTTCCCTGTTTCAACAGGCGCGTCCAGAACCGATTTGCCGGGCTTCCCGATTTGCACGACGTTTGAAATACCAATACCTCTTGCGGATTCCATGATTTTTTCAGCCTCGGGGACAGCCGACACCGGAATCTCCCGCAAATTTGCAAGAAGCCTGCCTGAACCCGTATCCACAGCATCAAGAACCCTTGTCATCTTTTTTGAAATAAAAATACGCATCGGGTCAATCGAAGTCCCGTTATAAATAATAATATCCTCAAACCCTACAGCTTTCCTGTTCTTTACTTCCAGCAAGCCCCCATATTTAGGCGTCACAGGAATCCCGCTCTTAAGCAAAATCCCGTCAATCGTTATACTGCACATCGTGGCTATGCCTACTTTACCTTCAGGGATATCAATATCCTGAGCCACTTCCTCTTCCTCTATTAATTTTATATACGGACTGAAGCAATAACCTTCATAAATCACATGCTTCATTATCTCGAATGCCCGGTCAACATCTTTCCTGTCGATTATTGAAGTATTGATAATCACACTTCCTTCCCCAGATTTCAGGTCAAAAGTGGTATCATATATCAGTTTCTCTATCCTTGTGATGATGAAACCAAGCCTGTCCCCAACAAGCGCATTATTAAGTTCATGTATCCCGCTTTCGGTAATAACCCTGCCGTCATAACCGTGGCGCAGGGTGAGGCCGCGCTCATCGAGGATGCGGAGGTGATAACGGACGCCCCGCTCGCCAATGGGGTATCCGCGTTCATTCATCCTGTCGGCTATCAGCCGCGCCCCTATCGGTTCTTTGTTCTCAAAGAGTATCCTCAGTATTTCGATGAGTTTCCTCTGCACCATTGAGTCGATAGTGGTCGTGCTCATTTCACCGTTTTATACAATATTCAGATAGCGGTTAAGTTCCCAGTCATGTACGCTTATCCTGTATGCATCCCATTCAGCCCTTCCAAGCCTCATGAAATCGGTATATACGTGTTCTCCGAGTGCATCCCGAATGATGCTATCGGTTTCCAGGTAGTCCAGCGCCTCTTTCAGGCTGCCGGGGAGTGATTCAATTCCATGGCTCTTCCGTTCTTCATCGTCCATGTGGAAGAGGTTAAGCGTAGTTGGCTCGCCCGGGTCAATCTGGTTCTCAACGCCGTCAAGTCCTGCCATCAGGATAACAGCAAAGGAAAGGTATGGATTGCATGAAGGGTCAGGGCTCCTGAGCTCGACACGTGTACTCATGCCTCTGGCTGCAGGTATGCGTATCATGGATGAGCGGTTGGCGCCCGACCAGGCGATATACACAGGCGCTTCATAACCCGGTACTATCCTCTTATATGAGTTAACTATCGGGTTTGTGACCGCTGTGAAGGATTTTACATGTTTCTTCAATCCGCCTACGAAATATCTCAGCGTATCGCTTACTTCCATATCCATTGTCTCGTCATAGAAAGCGTTCTTGTTCCCCTTGAAAAGGGATATGTTTGTATGCATTCCTGAACCGTTGATACCGAAAACGGGTTTTGGCATGAAGGAGGCATGCAGGTTGCTCATGCGAGCAATGGTTTTCGTGACAAACTTGAACGTGATGACATTATCAGCAGTGGTTAATGCATCGGCATACTTGAAATCTATCTCATGCTGTCCTATAGAGACTTCGTGATGGGAAGCTTCGATGTTAAAGCCCATGTTTTCAAGCGCTACAACGATGTTCTGGCGGATTTCTTCTGCCTGGTCAATGGGAGGGAAATCAAAATAGCCCCCGAAGTCATGAGGTATGTTGGTTGCCTGGTCGTCTTTTCGTTTGAAGAAAAAGAATTCAAGCTCAGGGCCATTATTCATAACATATCCGCGTTTTGAAGCTTCCTGTATGGCCCTCTTCAAAACAAAGCGCGGGTCGCCTTCAAAAGGCTTGCCGTTGGGCTTATAGACATCACATATCATTCTTGCGACTTTGCCGCCGCTTACGTCCCATGGAAGGATCCTGTAAGTATTGATATCCGGTTTCAGCACCATATCGGATTCTTCTATCCTGACAAATCCCTCGATTGAAGAGCCATCAAAAGCTATACCCGATTTTAATGCTTTTTCAGCCTGTGAAACGGGAATACCAACATTCTTGACATTCCCTCCGATGTCAACGAACTGGAGTCTTAAAAATCGTACCTGGTTTTCTTCTATCGAGCTTAATACATCTTCGTTTGTTTTAATCATAATCATCACCCTTAGTTTTAAATCTAAATTACTATCTGTGTTAATAAATCATTCTGTGTCATCACAGCTTTTCGATTTGCATATCTCGCCTGTGTGCTTATCCATTCTATGCTGTTATCTTTTGTGAATTCTGGAAACGTTTCAGGTGCTTTCATTTTTTTCTCCTTTGATGTTGTGGTCCCAACATACCTTTTTTGACAAATGTAGATTCGCTAACTTTGAATCAACTGTTACAATGTATTTCCCAAATTGAGAGGTTGCCTCAAAGGATATGTCAAGACCGACCATAAGCTACCGTTTACCTAGGTATATAGTTTTCTATAAATTTTGAAAATTGGATTATACTCGAAAATATCCCGGATATCTGTTGAATCCGAGAATATATTTAGCATCAAAAGAATTATTGTATTATTATGAAAGATGAGTTTTCCATAGTTCCAGATACAAGCGTTATCATTGACGGTCGCATTACTGCAAAATTGAAAGCCGGGGAGTTTAAGAATGCCAGGGTCATTGTTCCCGAGGCACTGGTTTCCGAACTGGAAGCGCAGGCAAACAGGGGAAAAGAAACAGGGTTCAAAGGGCTTGAGGAATTAAAAGAACTGAGCGACATGGCAAAAAATG
>JAPMTY010000014.1 GCA_026552835.1 Candidatus Methanoperedens sp. | reverse complement strand
GGTTCTGATCTCAAGGCAATCGCCATGGAAGCCGGGATGTTTGCAGTACGCGAAGAACGATGCAACGTAGGTATGGAAGATTTCCGCAACGCCATAAAAAAACTTATGATCCCGACTACTAAACCGAACCTGCATTCTGAAGGAATGTTTGCCTGATTATCAGATTAAAAATGGGTGTTTTTACAAAATGAATTTAATCGATGCTGTTGGGCTATTGTTGTTTTTGGGTCCAAATTGTGGTAATCTATTTCTCGGTGATTGTGTATAGAGTATAAATCTGCGGAGGTATTGATGGAAACAATTGCGGACATGCTTGAGAAGATACTTAATGACCTGCAATCAGTTGGTGGTATCGAATTTTCCGCCATTGTTTCGAAACAGGGATTGTTAATGGTTTCCAAGGAGACTGTAGCCGGGCTTAATAGCGAAGCGTTTGCTGCTTTAACTGCTACCCTGTATATGTCGGCGGAATCTACAACACTGCGTCTTAGCGACCAGAAGCCTAAATCCATCATAGTCGAAACTGAAGATAAACACCTTATAACATATACTGCAGGTCCGGATGCACTGATTGTGGTCCTGGTTGGAAAGGATGGATACATTGGCTTGATTCTTAATGAATTAAAAAAGGCTGCTGAAAAAGTCAAGAATCTTATTTAAAGTTTTATGAGCGAGAAATCTATTTATTGGATAATTTTCACCGTCTTAAAATAGTCCGCAGAAAACTATAATAAGACATGCGACAAAAACTTATTGGGAATAAAATGAGCTTTAAGCTCTTATTATTGATTCTCCTGCTTGCGATAGTCTCAGGATGTATCGCAAAGGAAAATGAGGTAAATAATATGGAAAAGGTTTCTATTTCATCAGAGGCGTTTAAAGATGGCGGGACTATACCTGACGAATATACGTGCGAGGGTGAAGATATTTCACCTCCGCTGTCATGGCAGGGGTTGCCCGCCGGTACCAAGAGTATCGCATTGATAATGGACGACCCGGATGCCCCCGGGAGGACTTTCGTTCACTGGGTTATTTATAATATCCCTGGAAGTACCCAAAAACTGGCAAAAGGCATACCAAAGAAGGAAAAACTGGCGGATGGAAGCCTTCAGGGGATGACGGATTTCGGAAGAGCCGGATACGGAGGGCCATGTCCTCCTCCGGGGAAGCCTCACAGATACTTTTTTAAAATTTATGCCATTGATAAAATACTTGATTTGTCCTCCAAAGCGTCCAAAGAAGATGTTGAAACTGCCATGAAGGGGCATATACTCGCGAAGGGCGAATTAATTGGTAAATACGCAAGATATGTGAATACCGGAATTGCTTAAATTGTTTATTTAACACAATTGATATAGCTTTTATGCGTTTAAGGGATATATGAAAACGATCACAATTCGTGTTGAAGACGATGTATTCAATAAAATCGAAGAGCATAGGGGCTTAAAATCAAAGAGTGAATTTTATCGTAAGTTAATTGAAGACTACCTGAATAATCCTGAAGACAATATGAATAAGACCGAGGAAGGCCTGAATAAACATGAAGACTGTTTGAATAATGCTAAAGTCAATTTGAATAAATCTGAATATGTCCAGAATATCCTGAAAGAGAATGAGGCCATGAAAGCGGATTTGGCTCATAAGCAAGAGCTTTTAAAAATGTCCAATGATTGGATAAACGATATGCGAAACCAGGTTGGTTTTCTGCAGTTTGAATATCAAAAAATAAGCGGCAGGCTGGCTCTAACCGAAGCCAGGAAGTGGTGGGAATTCTGGAAAAAATAAATATGCGGGGGATGGGATTTGAACCCACGAACTCCTTCGAGATTAGCCCCTGAAGCTAACGCCTTTGACCGGACTGGGCGACCCCCGCATTGGGGTTTACGACAATAATTTCAGCAGCAATGCCTTCTGGACATGCAGCCTGTTCTCAGCCTGGTCGAATACGGCTGATTTTGGCCCATCAACCACTTCTGCAGTAATTTCCTCGCCCCGATGGGCAGGAAGACAGTGCAGTACCATCACATCATGCTTAGCTTGTTCTAAAAGCTTGCTGTTGATCTGGTAAGGTCGGAAGTCATACAATCTCTGGTCGTATTCTTCCTCATCACCCATGGAAACCCAGACATCTGTCGAGAGGATATCAGCATTTCTTGCAGCTTTTATAGGATCCCGGATTATATTGACAACTCCTCCAAGTTCTTTTGCCTTTTCTACAATTTCCCGGTTCGGCTCATATCCTTCAGGGCATGCCACATTCATTTTCATGCCAGTGAGCGCGCATGCAAGAATTGCTGAATTGCAGACATTATTTCCATCGCCTATCCATGAAAAATTAAGCCCTTTGAATTTACCTTTGTATTCGCGTATCGTGAGAAGGTCGGCAAGGAGCTGGCATGGGTGTTCCAGGTCTGATAAGCCATTTATAACCGGCACTGTTGAGTTTTTTGATAATTCGATGAGTGTCTCATGTTTATACACCCGAGCCATAATCGCATGAACATAGCGCGACATGACACGGGCTGTATCCGCAACAGATTCCCCGCGCCCGAGCTGGATATCTTTATAATTAAGGTATATCGCATGCCCGCCAAGTTCAGTCATCGCCACTTCGAATGAGACCCTCGTGCGGGTCGAAGATTTTTCAAAAAGCATGGCAAGCGTTTTGGATTCTGCCGCCTCCGACATTTTCCCGCGCACCCTTTTTTCCTTTAAATCGGATGCTGTATCAAGTAAATTGATAATGTCAGCGTATGATAAATCTGCGAGGGATAATAAATGAGATGGCAAAATCAGGACGCTCCTTGGTTAGTGCTACAAATGTAGATACTTATTTAAATTACTTTTGATAAAGGCATTATAAATAAGATTATTGGAAAAAAGCGGAGTTAGTAATGAAGCTATATGAATATGATGCCAAGGAAATTTTCAAGAGAAACGGTATCCCTGTCCCAGAAGGCAGTCTTATATCAAACCCCGGCGATGCGGAAAATTTAGCCGGAAAACTTGGAACGGTTGTTATCAAAGCCCAGGTTATGACCGGGGGACGCGGAAAAGCCGGAGGCATAGTAAAAGCATCAAATCCTAAGGTGGCATACCAGAGTGCACAGCGGATTCTGGGCATGTCCATCAAGGGATTGCCTGTGAATAAGCTCCTCATCGAGGAATACAAAAAACCGGATAAGGAAATGTATCTCGGGATTATCATAGATAGAGCCGCAAAATGCCCGCTCATAATGGTCAGTCCTGAAGGTGGCATCGATATTGAAGAAATAGCAAAGACCTCTCCTCAGAAAATTGTGAAAATGCACATCAATCCCCTCACAGGGATACATGATTACCAGGCAAGAATGCTCGCAAATTCACTTAATAAAGATAAATCATTGATGATTTCCGATATAATAAAGAAATTATACCGTGTTTTTATAGCTCATGATTGTACGCTTGCCGAAATTAACCCACTTGCAGATACACAGGATGGAATTTTTGCACTGGACGCCAAGATGGTCATTGATGACAATGCTTTTTTCAGGCAGGATTTCAGGGAAGAAGAATCTGGGTCTCTTGAAGAAACGGCAAAGAAAAATGGCATGAGCTATGTGGGTCTTGATGGGGATATAGGATGCATTGTTAATGGCGCAGGTCTTGCCATGGCAACGCTTGACATGATTAAACAATACGGAGGCGAGCCTGCCAATTTCATGGATGTAAGAGCCGGGGCAAATGAAGAGCAAATAAAAATTGCTCTCAGGATAGTCTCATCTAATAAAAAGGTAAAAGCTATAATCATTAACATTTTTGGCGGTCTCACAAAATGCGATGAGGTCGCCAGTGGGATTATTGATGTAATTCCAGAAATAAAAGTACCGCTTGTAATCAGGCTTGCGGGGACAAATGAGAACGAGGGGCGGGACATGCTTGGGAAACATGGAATAACACTTGCATCATCAAGCGAAGAAGCTGCATCAGAGGTGGTTGAACTTGGGAATTCTAATAAATAAGGACACGAAGGTTTTGGTGCAAGGGATTACGGGACATGAAGGCTCATTCCAGGCAAAA
Source organism: Candidatus Methanoperedens sp. (assembly GCA_026552835.1). The sequence continues at coordinate 1,119 of JAPMTY010000014.1, read as the reverse complement.
CAGATGGCGGGATTCGGTACCAATATTGTTGCAGGGGTCACACCTGGAAAAGGGGGCAGCGAGGTTTATGGAATTGCGGTGTTTGACTCAGTATCCGAGGCTGCCGCAGAAACAAACCCTGACGCTTCTGTGATTTTTGTCCCGCCAAAATTCGCGGCGGATGCTATTTTTGAAGCCATAGACAGCGGAATTGAATTGATTGTATGTATAACAGAAGGCATACCTGTGCATGATATGATGCGTGTATGCTCTTATCTTGAAGGCTCATCGTCAAGGCTTATCGGTCCTAATTGTCCGGGGATTACAACACCGAGGGAAGCGAAAACTGGAATAATGCCAAATTCCATTCACCTGCAGGGGAATATCGGACTGGTATCAAGAAGCGGTACGCTTACTTATGAGATTATAGACCTTTTATCAAGAAATGGAATCGGGCAATCCACATCAGTAGGTATTGGAGGAGATCCTGTGAGCGGGACATCATTCGTGGATGTATTAGGACTCTTCGAAAAAGACCCGAAAACCCATGCAGTTGTGCTGGTGGGTGAGATAGGCGGGACAGCGGAAGAAGATTCCATCGGATTCATAAAACATATGAGTAAACCAGTTATAGGTTACATCGTGGGGATTTCTGCGCCGCTCGGGAAAACAATGGGTCATGCCGGTGCGATTGCCTCGCTGAGAACTGGTACGGCGCTTGAAAAAATTGAGGCTTTTAAAAATACGGGCATTCAGGTCGCAAAAAACCCCACAGAGATAGTTGAGATGATAAGGGATATATTATAGATATGCCGAATGCTCTATTTATGAGCGGTGTAAAGAGATCAGATGGTTGAAAAATGCATTTTTATATTTTTATTTAATTCTTGCCCTGAAATACCGTCTAATTCGACAATAAGTGAATACCAAATCGTCAATTGTGCCCATGCATGCAGATTTTGACCACAAAAGATTAATAAGGGTACTTACTATAAACGAAATGTAATCCATGACGGGATTAATAGAGGGTGATGAAATCGTCCTTGACCTGCCAGTGTGCAGGAAAATGACGGTTTAGCGATAGCGATGGAATAAAAGTTCCGTCTTTAATTACTATCACTCTTGCCGTGAAAACGGCAT
>JAPMTY010000088.1 GCA_026552835.1 Candidatus Methanoperedens sp. | reverse complement strand
CTCCAGAGCCCTTATCTTTTCTTCATCTGTTGGGGCTTTGCCATGGAAAGAGCATACGTTTTCCATAAATGAGACTCCTTTTCCTTTACATGTACGTGCAATTATCACTGTTGGCTTTCCTGTGCGATTTTCAGTTTCTTGGAACGCTTTTATGATCTCTTCAATATTATTTCCATCTATTTCAATAACATTCCAGCCAAATGATTCCCATTTCTTTGATAGCGGTTCAAGGGACATTACATCTTCTGTTGAACCATCTATTTGAAGACCATTCCGGTCAACTATTGCAACTAAATTATCCAGTTTATAATGGGCGGAAAGCATAGCAGCTTCCCATACTTGCCCTTCATCGCACTCCCCGTCACCCAACAATACAAAGACCCTCGATGGATTCTCATCCAACCTGGCAGCAAGAGCAATCCCATTTGCTATTGAGAGACCCTGTCCCAGTGAACCGGATGAAACTTCAACGCCTGATATGCTTGAATCAGGATGCCCCTGAAGGTATCCACCGTTTTTCCTCAACGATTCCAATTTGCCTATTGGAAAATAACCACACTCAGACAACGTGGCATATAATGCGGGGGCTGCATGTCCTTTTGATAAAATGAACCTGTCCCTTTCCCTGTCTTTTTTTTGCGGGTCATGTTTCATCACATGGAAATATAACACCACAAGAATATCTGTGCATGATAAGGAACCACCCGGATGACCTGAACCTGCACCATGTACCATTTTTATTATATGTCTGCGGATAACTTTTGCTTTATCTTTTAATTTTTTTATCTCGTCAGATTTTAGGTCCATCATTGTATCAGCTCTGATATTTCTTCTTTGAGGACGTATAGGTTTTCTTGTGTATCCTGGTACCATTGAATTTACTAATAACATCCATTTCGGTCATCCAACGTTCATTTGAGGCATAATTCCTTTCAATTCTTCATATATCTTCCTATGATGCCAGTACTTCCTGCCATGTTATTGACCTTCACTTTCGGCACAATAAGGGTTGCAGGTTTGGTCAGAAGGTTTGGCCTTATGACTGAAAGAAGGGGAGTGTGCCCCTTGGATAATTGTGTAAAACCGTTCGCAAATGCCTGTCCTACAGGTCATGTCTTTTCTTATATGATCAAATCAATATGAGCAAGTTATGGTTCCTCGGCGATTAAAGCCTCGCCTACTAAAAACATCGGTGATTAAATTGATACTTTGGTCTTTATGTATTTCTGCAAAAGAGAGAATAAAAATATATCCGACTAATCACTATTCTATGCAAAGGTGTACCTAAATGGAGAACACATGCACAAAATGTGGAGGAACGGATTTCGTCAAAGCCGGGACAAAACTTAGCTTGGAGGGAAAGTGGCGGGTATATCAATGTAAACGTTGCAGTCACAAGCAGAGAGGGGAGTTACTGATATCTTTCCACAACGAAAATGAGGCTGAAAACATTCTCAGGAAAACGACAAAAAATAAAATAGAATTTGAATTTCTAAAAGGAGAATCTTTTGAGCTGGATTTTGTAAAAGATGTTCTGAAAAACACCAACAATCCACACCGAGATAAATACTTAGAAGTTTTTAATTCTGAGGGTTTGTTAACTAATAAATACGAATTTTGGGATATATGGGAGGATTTTGCTGAAAATATACTCTCCAAAGATTTTGAACTTTATAAAATTAATAGAGATATTGGAGTCCCGTTCAACGAAAAAACACAGGAGTTGTCGTCAAAATATTGTCATAAAAGAGATATGATTTTATGCGACATACTCAAACGGAAATATGAATTTGAGCAATTTGAGGAAAGGCAGCATGAATATGGGAAAAAAGAAAGAAAAGGAATACAATATTATTATGTCCCCTTTACTAACTGTGTCTTTTTCCTGCCTAAAGATGAAATGGATAATACTGAATATGGAAGGATGAGACTAAATCGAATAGAGGATGCACGTAAAACAGGAAAGACGTATTTTGAACCCTTGATGACTTTTTTATCACCGTTAGAACGTTTTCTTACTCCTGCTGAGAAAGATGAATATAGGAAGGAATGTGAAAAGATTCAAGAAGGTATTGAAGAGAAAAACCAAATAGTTGAGAACATTTATGGTTTATATATATCCGCCCTTGCAAAAAGCAATTTAACATTATCTGACGATGAGTTGCAATTTTTAAAGGAGCTTATTACAACCCAAACACCTACATTAGATTTTTTAGGAATTACAAAACCAAACTCATCTTTTTCCAGATCATTTTATTTTGTAGAAGTAAAAAGCAGTAAATCAGGTTTTGCAAGAGCGTCACCTGTCCAAAAAAAATTTATAGAAAAAGTCAAAGAAAAATTTGGTATATTAATTTTTCAAATTGAATTAAAGCCTGATAAAGTAACAGTTAAATTCTTTTCACCAAAACTACAAACATCTCGACGATATGACTTTCAGAATGACAGCCATCAACTAAAAATTGACAATATTCTGTATCAACAGCAAACTTGACAGACCCCTTTAAAAAAGTTCTGATAATTCTTTCCTCAAACCCTTTTTAAATAATGGATAGAATTTATAACATGCCATGACATTTAGGCTTGAAATTATGCCAAAAAGACCCGACCTCAAGAAAGTACTGCTCATAGGCTCAGGCCCAATTATGATAGGACAGGCGGCGGAATTTGATTTTTCAGGCAGCCAGGCATGCCGCTCACTCCGTGAAGAAGGTATCAAGGTCGTCCTTGTCAACAGCAACCCGGCAACAATAATGACGGACACCGATATGGCCGATGCCATCTACATCGAACCGCTTGAGCCTGAAATCGTTGCAAAAATCATAGAAAAAGAGCGGCCTGACGGCATTATTGCGGGTCTTGGAGGGCAGACCGGCCTGAATATTACAACCGAGCTTGGCGAAATGGGGATTCTGGATAAATTCAATGTCGAGCTTCTTGGTACATCGCTCCAGGCGATCAAGGACTCGGAAGACCGCGACCTTTTCAAGAAAAAAATGATAAGCATCGGCGAAAAAGTCCCGCGTTCAAAAGCCGTCAATACGCTTGCCGAGGCCGAGTCGCTGATTGAAGAACTCGGGCTTCCGCTCATCATCCGCCCCGCATACACCCTCGGCGGCGCGGGCGGCGGCATCGCCTATACACGCGAGGAACTCCTTGAGATCACAGAGCGCGGGCTTGAACGCTCACGCATCCACCAGGTGCTGATAGAAGAAAGCATCATCGGATGGAAAGAATTTGAGTATGAGGTGATGCGGGACAAGAACGATACCTGCATCGTGATTTGCAATATGGAAAACTTCGACCCGATGGGCATCCACACAGGCGAGTCCATAGTTGTAACGCCATCACAAACGCTGTCGGATGCCGACCACCAGAAACTCAGGAGCACATCAATCAAGATAATAAGGGCGCTCGGCATCGAGGGCGGCTGCAATATCCAGTTCGCTGTCCGTGAGGATGAGGTCAGGATCGTGGAAGTCAACCCGCGGGTTTCACGCTCATCCGCCCTTGCCTCAAAAGCCACCGGTTACCCGATAGCCCGCGTCACTGCAAAAATCGCAATCGGCATGACGCTGGATGAGATAACGAACGACATCACCAAAAAAACCCCTGCATCTTTTGAACCCACTATCGATTATACCGTCGTCAAAATCCCGCGCTGGCCTTTTGATAAATTCGTGACTGCGGACAAGCATCTTACAACTGCAATGAAAAGCACGGGCGAGGTGATGGCAATAGGGAGGACTATCGAAGAAGCCCTGCAGAAAGCCGTTCGCTCACTTGAAGTGGACATGTACTTCGGATTCAGGGAATGGAGCAATGATGAAATCCTGGATATCCTGCGCCATCCCACCCACGAGCGCCTGTTTGTCATTTACCAGGCTTTGCGAAACGGGATGCCAATCGATGAAATTTCAAGGCATACCAATATCGACCCATTCTTCATCCGGAAAATAAAGAATATCATAGACATCGAGGATACGATAAAAGAAGAGCTGTCGGCTGATAATCTTCGAAAGGCAAAACGCATGGGTTTAAGTGATGAGAGAATAGCATTCCTGTGCGGCAGGACGCGTGAAGAGATAAACGATATGCGAAGGGAAAATGGCATCATCCCCACCTACAAAATGGTAGATACCTGCGCAGCAGAATTTGCAGCAGCTACACCTTACTATTATTCCACCTATGAAGACCAATGCGAAGCGGCCCCCACCGACAGAAAGAAAGTGCTCATTATCGGTTCAGGGCCTATCCGCATAGGACAGGGCATCGAATTTGACTACTGTACAGTTCATGCCGTGACAGCATTGAGGGAAGAAGGCATCGAAACTCATATCCTGAACAACAATCCTGAGACAGTTTCCACTGATTATGATACCTCGGACAAACTCTTCTTTGAGCCGCTCACGCTTGAAGATGTCATGAACGTTATAGACAGGGAACGTCCTTATGGCGTGATGGTGCAGTTCGGGGGACAGACTTCTGTAAACCTTGCGATTCCGCTTAAAAAAGAGCTTGACCGGAGGACAGACCTGAATACTGTCATACTCGGAACAACCCCAGACGACATGGATATTGCAGAGGACAGGGGACGCTTTAACGCCATGATGAAAAAACTGGGCATCCTCCAGCCCGAGGCAGGGTGCGCCACCAATTATAAAGAAGCGTTCATTGAAGCGACAAGAATCGGATATCCGGTGCTGGTACGCCCGTCATACGTGTTGGGCGGGCGGGCGATGGAAATCGTTTACGATGACCGCGATCTTGAGCGATACCTGAAAGAGGCTGTGCGGGTCTCAAACGAGCACCCTGTGCTTATCGATGATTTCCTGGACAATGCGGTGGAAATCGATGTGGATGCGATATGCGACGGCAAAGAAATTCTTATCGGCGCAATAATGGAGCACATAGAAGAAGCGGGCATTCATTCCGGCGACTCGGCATGCGTCATTCCGCCGCAGTCACTGAAACCTGAGATTATTGCTACAGTTCGCGATTATGTAAAAAAGATAGCTCTTGCCCTTCACGTGGTCGGGATAGTCAACATACAGATGGCAACCAAGAACGGCCTGGTTTATGTTCTTGAGGCAAACCCCAGGTCGAGCCGCACCATACCTTTTGTAAGCAAGGCAGTCGGGCTTCCGCTTGCAAAAATTGCGGCAAAGGTCATGGCAGGCCATACGTTGAAAGAGCTTGGCTATACCGGCGATATAATTCCAAAGCATGTTTCTGTAAAAGAAGTGCTGCTGCCTTTTGATAAGCTCCCGGGCGCCGACCCTGTGCTCGGGCCTGAGATGAAAAGCACGGGCGAAGTTATGGGGATTGATTATGATTTCGGGAGAGCCTTTTTCAAGGCTGAATGGGCTGCGGATAATACCCTGCCGCTTTCAGGAACGGTTGTCATGTCGGTTCGCGACGAAGATAAGAAGCATATCATCGGGGTTGCAAAAAAAATGCAGGATGCAGGTTTGCATATCCTTGGAACGCGCGGTACGGTCAGGTTCCTGGAAAAGAACGGGATTAAGATTGATGTCATAAACAAGGTGAGCGAAGGCACGCCAAACATCGTAGACCTTATCCAT
>JAPMTY010000087.1 GCA_026552835.1 Candidatus Methanoperedens sp. | reverse complement strand
TGGTTTTGATGATATTTATTCACTCCAGCAGACAACCGATGGGGGGTATATATTAGCCGGAGCAACAGATTCGTATGCCGGTGGGTGGCAAGATGCATGGTTAGTAAAAGTTTCAAACGAAATTACACCAGTAACCTTGACGGTGACTGCTTCGCCAAGTATAATCACAGCAGGGGACCCGACCAGTGTAACGTTTTCCGTGACAAACATTTTAGGAATGCCTCAAAGCGGTATAACGGTTGACCTGACAGGCACTGCCACAGGAACCGGAACAACTGACGCCAATGGCAATGTTGTAATAAATGTGAACTCACCGAAAGCGGGCGCGACGACTGCAACGGCCAGCAAGACTGGATTTATAAGCGCAAGCACACGGATATCAGCAATAAAATCAGCGGGTACGTTGTGGATTACAGCAACACAATCTGCAATTTCAGCAGGTACGCCAACCAGCGTAAAATTCACTGTGACTAATCTTGCAGGTGTGGCGCAAAGCGGCGCGAAGGTCGAACTGACCGGAACTGCCACGGGAAGCGGGACAACCGATGCCAGCGGTAATGTTGATATAACCGTGAACGCTGCAAATGCAGGAATAATAACAGCTACGGCCAGTAAATTCGGATTCATGAGTTCAAATTTAATTATAACCGTAATAAAAGGAACACCAACGTCAACTCCTACAACTGCTCCTACAACTACTCCTACATCAGTACCTACATCGACGCCTACATTATTGCCAACAATCACATCAACAGCTACACCGCCAGCATTGGTTGTCACTTCTAACCCGGCCACTGTAAGAGCAGGCACACCAGCCAGCGTGATCTTCACTTTAACCAGCGCCGGTGCAATAATAAGTGGTGCAACAATAACCCTGGAGGGTGCAGCCACTGGCAGCGGAACAACAGATGGAAGCGGCAAAGCCACAATAACCGTGAATGCCGCAAAGGCGGGGACAATAACAGCAACAGCAATAAAGACAGGGTTTACAGAAGGAAGCATAACCATAACCGCAACAGGCGGTGTGACAGCGCCAGCAACAGAGGCGCTGAGCATTCCGACAGCGGCATCCCCCACCATCGTAACCCTTCAGGGAAAACTTACCGACAACACAGGAAATCCTGTCCAGACAGGAAGCATGAAAGTCACCATCAAAGACTCCTCAGGCGCGCAGGTGTGGCAGGAAACCTTTGATGATGTCATAGACAACGGTGTGTTCAATGTTCCGCTGGGAGCCATACAGGAACTCAGTCTTGTGTCCGGCAGTATATACGGGATGGAAGTGGTGATAGACGCTGATTCCAGGAAACTGTTAATCGCTGACGTTACATTTGGAGACAATTCACCTGCAGGCGATGTGATAAAGTTCAAGGCGTAAGCATGTCCCCATGGATACTTTTTCTGCTTATTGGGGCTATCGTGATAAGCATGGGCTGTATTTCAGATAAAGGAGTTGAACAGGGGTTAAACGAAAGCCTGGTCAAAATTACAGACCAAGAGCCGGATTTTGCTTCGTTCATTGCCCAAAATCCTGATTCTCATCCTGAAATTACAATGCTGACGCCGGAAAATATCAGTCACTTATCCAAAAAATACCCGGCTCTCTATGGTAACCTTCCAAACCGGACTTTGTATAAGCTCGAATACAAAGGTGAAAGGGGATTGCTTGTGATTGTGGATCTGGAGAATAAAAAGGTTTTGAAGTATTTCAGGACTGCCGGGGTGAGTCTGGAATGATGAGGAAACTGGAATATGCAGTCCTCTTTTTAATAGTCATATCCGGTTTGGGTCAGATATCAAGCGCTGCGCCGTTTGCTTATATCACGAACGGTGGCAGCAGCAATGTTTCGGTGATTGATACAGCTACAAACGCTGTAATAGCCAGCGTGCCTGTAGGAAGCATACCAGGAGGTGTGGCAGTCAACCCGGCGGGAACAAAGGTCTATGTGGCGAATAGAGGCAGCGGCACTGTTTCGGTTATCGACACAGCCACAAACACCGTTAACACCACCGTGAGTTTAGGAGGCACACCCAGCAGGGTGGCAGTGAACCCGGCGGGAACACGGGTATACGTGACGAACGGAGACAACAAAAACGTCTCGGTGCTAGATACGACCACAAATACCGTTATTGCCAGCGTGCCTATAGGAAACGCGCCTGGTGGAGTGGCAGTGAACCCGGCGGGAACGCGGGTTTATGTGGTGAGTTCTGACATTGACCTCGGTCAGGGCAACATCTCGGTGATAGACACAACCACAAACACCGTTATAGACACCGTGATTGTAGATTATGGTCCTTCAGAAGTGGCAGTGAACCCGGCAGGAACGCGGGCATACGTGACGTCCTCTGCCAGCTTATATGTCGTCTCGGTGATTGACACAGCCACAAACACCGTTACAGCCACCGTGAGTATAGGAAGCAGTACTTCGGGAGTGGCAGTGAACCCGGCGGGAACGCTGGTATACGTTGTGAACTCAGGCACCAACCGCATCTCGGTGATTAACACAACAACAAACACCTTTACAGCCAATGTGACTGTAGAAGGCCAACCTTCAGGAGTAGCAGTGAACCCGGCGGGAACGCGGATATATGTCGCAAACACAGGCAGCGACACAGTCTCTGTAATTAACACAACAACAAACACCGTTACCGCCACCGTAACTGTAGGAAGCTCTCCTAAAGCTATTGGTCAGTTTATAGGTCCCGCGTCGGCTCCAGTTCTGACATCAATCGGAGTCTCACCAGCATCAAAGACGCTTAATGCAACCGAGACACAGACTTTTACGGCTTCACCCAAAGACCAGGACGGAAATGATTTTGCAGCCGATGTTACCTGGTCAAGCAGCAATACATCCGTAGGAACTATCGATGCCTCTGGAAATTTCACGGCAGTATCAGAAGGCACTACCCTGGTAAATGCAACCAATGGCAGCGTGGTTGGAAGTGCAAGCATAACTGTTAATCCGACTGTGACAACGAATATAAACGCCTGCGGAACGATTTCCTCGCCGGGGGAATATGTGCTTACCACGAGTATTTCAAATAGCGGGGCTTCAAGTTGCATTAACATCACTTCAAGTGACATCATTTTTGACGGTGCCGGTTTCACCATAGATGGAGTGGGTACAGGGGGCACGTATGGTGTGTATGTTAACAACTCGACTGCTCTTACAAATGTCACCGTAAAAAATTTGAAGGTAACAGAATGGGGTAGCGGCATAGTTTTTCAAAATGTTACAAACGGCAACATTACCAATGATACAGTAAACTTGAACAATGATTTCGGGATCTACCTCGGCTCTTCCAGCAACAACAATACCTTAGTCAACAACACAGCAAATTCTAACACTGGCAATGGAATCAGCGTGGTCATTTCTAACTATAATACCCTTACAAACAACACCGCAAACTCTAACAACTATGGAATCTGGCTTGATTCTTCCAACGGCAATACACTGACAGGCAACACCGCAAACTCGATCAGGGATGGAATCTACATCACCTCTTCCAGCTATAATAGTTTAACGAACAATACGGCAAGCTCTAACAATTATGGGATATGGCTTGAATCTTCCAGTAACAGCAACACCCTGACCGGTAATAACGCAAGTTCAAACGTCGATACCGGGCTCTACATCTCATCTTCCGACAGCAATACCTTAACAGGCAACACTGTAAACTCAAACAGCAACTATGGAATCTGGCTCATCTTTTCCACGAGCAACACCTTAACCGGAAACTTCGTCAACTCCAACGCTGCCTATGGAATCTACTTCTCATCTTCCAGCGACAGCAGCACCATTTACAACAACGAATTCAACAATAGCAATAACATTGGTTTTAACGGCGTGAATGGTAACACATGGAACACCACAAGAACCTCAGGAACAAATATCAACGGGGGGCCGTATCTTGGCGGCAATTTCTGGGCATACCCGAACGGCACCGGCTTCTCGCAGACATGCACTGATGCAAATGGAATATGCGATTCAAGCTATACACTTGACGGGAACAATATCGATTACCTGCCACTCTCATTGAACATCACTTACGATTATACGCCGCCTGCAAGCGTTACCAGCCTCACAAACATAAGCTATGCTATAAACTACATCAACTGGACATGGACAGACCCATCTGATAGCGATTTCGCAAATGTTACCATATACCTGAACGGAACATTCATGACCAATGTCTCAAATGGTGTGCAGGATTACAATGCAACAGGACTTGCTGCCAATACTTCTTATGAAATAAGTACACGCACGGTTGATAATTCCGGAAATATCAATCAGAGCTGGGTGAATCTAACATCAAGAACAGCAGATTCCGATACTACTCCACCTGCCAGCATCACAAACCTTGCGTCCGGAAGCATTGGGGAAACATACATCGACTGGATGTGGTCTGATCCATCTGATTCGGATTTTTCTAAAGTAATGATATACCTTAACGGAGTATTCAAATCAAACGTATCAAAAGGCGTACTGTTTTATTATGCAGATGGACTTAGTGCCGATACCGAGTACATATTAAGCATCCTTACTGTTGATCAGGCCGGAAACATTAACCAGACATGGAAAAATAATACTGCACGAACAGCTCAGACCCCAACCCCTACTCCAACTCCCACTCCAACCCCTACTCCAACTCCCACTCCAACCCCTACTCCAACCCCTACTCCAACCCCTACTCCAACCCCTACTCCAACCCCTACTCCAACCCCTACTCCAACTCCCACTCCTACCCCAACTCCAACTCCCACTCCTACCCCAACTCCAACTCCCACTCCTACCCCAACTCCAACTCCCACTCCTACCCCAACTC
>JAPMTY010000091.1 GCA_026552835.1 Candidatus Methanoperedens sp. | reverse complement strand
GAACTGTGTTTGATTGCCTTTACGGGACATGCATCCACGCATGCGCAGCATTCGATGCAGTCTGCCACTCGTGTCGCTTTTGATTTGCCGTCCACGATTTCAAAAACATTGGTCGGGCAGACGTTGACGCATTCCCCGTCAGCGTTGCATTTTTCTTCGTCGATTTCAATTGTCCATGATGGACCTTCATATTTTTTTACTACCATGATTTTTTTCTCCTATAATCGGTTAGTGTTATTATTTGGGATTAAAGGTTTTGGTTCGCAAGACGCATAAAAAGTAGTCTATGAACTCTTCATGAAAGGGAGGAAAGTGAGAAGGTCAGGTTAATATAGAACTTAAATAGAATAAAAGTCCATTGGACAAAATAATCCGAGGTGGTGTTTGATTATGAGGGATAGAAATGCTTCAATATAAGATTGACTTTAATAATATTGAATGGGAATCTCCAATAGAGGGAGTGAAATATAAAAAATATATTCATAACAACAAACAAATGCGGCTTATAGAATACACAAAAGAAATGCCACCGCACTGGTGCGAAAAAGGTCACTATGGCATGATTCTTGAAGGTGAAATGGAAATTGAATACCCGAATGAGAAAATAATATATAGAAAAGGAGACGGTGTATTTATTCCGGATGGGGCAGAGCATAAACATAAAGGCAGGGTCATAACGGAATCGGTAAAAGTGATTTTTATTGAAGATATATAACAAACATATTGAAAAGGATGAGCAACAAAAGTAAGGATATAAAATGTCTGCACATATCAAAACAAAGCTTTTAACAAACAGGAGGGCGAACTGCTACCAAACCGGAGGCGCCGCATGAAACTGTGGATGTCCCTCTATGCGATGATATGGGTCGTGTTCATCGAGTTCTTGCTTGCGATGACGCCGGGCGCCTCGGTTGTTCTGCAATATTTCCATATCGCCCTTGGGCTTGTGATAATCGGTCTTGCTTATTACAACTTCAACGGCGTGCGCTGGACTGCGGTGCCAGGGCGTGTGAAGCGCATTGCGAAAACAACCTTCATCCTCTCTATCGCTATCGGCGTTTTTGGACTTCCTCTCTTCTTCGGCGCCGGTGCGCCTATACTCCTCGGAATCACCCTCAGGGGACTGATACTCTTCTTCCATGTGTTCATTGGGTTTGCGATCATCACGCAGGCTGCCGCTGTTGCCATCGCCTACGACATGTGGGAGGACAAAGAGTTCGCGAAAGAAACGGCTCCGGGTGAGGTGCCCGAAATGCCTGTACAAAAATACTAATGATTAGAATTGCTGTAACTTGATACCCATTTTTTTCTCAAGCGCCTTCTGATAAATCATATTCGCAGTTGCAACATCCTGAATCGCAAGCCCTGTCGAATCAAAAACTGTAATATCAGAATCATTTGTTCTTGCTTTCTTCTTCCCCGTAATTACCTCGCCAAGCTCGCAAAAAATATCCTTTTGGGAAATTAATCCCTTCGACAGCGGCACATTAATCTCGCCCGAATGTGAAGCCTGCGGGAGGTCATCAACCACAACTTTCGCGCGTTTCAATATCATCGGGTCAAGTTCTTCTTTTCCAGCCGCATCCGCCCCGATCGCATTGATATGAGTACCTTCAGAAATCCAGTCGTTCATTACAATTGGTTCTCTTGAAGGAGTTGTAGTTACGAGAATATCACAATCGCAAACTTCTTTTATGGTTTTTTTAGCTGTAATTTCACTCTCTATTATTATTTCCATATCGTCCTTGAACGCAAGCGTGCTTTTCTCAGATGTGCTCGTGGCTTTTATTTCATCGATATCTATCACTTCATTTATCGCCAGCAGTTGCGTCCTTGCCTGGTTCCCCGTTCCCACAAAACCCACTGTTTTCGCATTCCTGCGCGCAAGGTATTTCACGGCAACCCCACCGGCAGCGCCAGTTCTCATGTCGGTCAGGTATGTGCCGTCCATTACCGCAATAGGTGCGCCTGTTTCGGTTGAATTCAGGACAACGAGCGCCATCACCGTCGGAAGACCAATTTTGGGGTTGTCGGGATGGACGTTCACTATCTTGACACCTGTAATGTCCTGCTCTTCAAGATATGCAGGCATCGTCCTCAGGTCGCCGTTATGCTTTTTGAAATAGAGATATAACTTGGGCGGCATCTGGACTTTCTTAAGACCGTGCTGCCTGAACGCCTCTTCCACGACAACAAGCGCGTCTTTCATATCCAGAAGCGATTCCACTTCGTTACGGTTGAGCCAGAGAATTTGGTTTTCCATAAATATTACCCCTTTTTATAGAATATGGCAATAATCTGATAAATAATATTGCTATTCAGGACTGTAAAATTGTTTGGTTTTTGACGAAAAATATTAGCCACAGAGGCGCAGAGACCACAGAGAAATAATAACTCAGTGACCTCTGTGTCTCAGTGGCTATTTTGCTTTTTGATTTAACAACACCAATAGAATTTACACTCACGCTATTTATTAACAAATCTTGCCGCATCCATCAGGTATATTTAAACCTCAACGAGTTAAGCTCAACCCACAATTTAAATATCATTCAGAAATATCAGGAAGCATCATGACGCTTGAAAAAATGGACGTAGCTCTCTTAAAAAAATCCGGTTACATGAAACAGAAGCAAAAAGACCTTTTCGTGGTCAGGCTTCGCATGCCGTGCGGCAACGTTACCTGCGAGCAGCTTTCGGGAATCAGCAAAATTGCAAAGAAATACGGCGCAGACTATGTTCATATCACCACGAGGCAGGGGCTCCAAATCCCCAACGTGGATATTCATAACCTCGATGCAATCACAAAAGAACTTGAAGACAACGGCACACCGCCAGGCTCATGCGGGCCGCGCGTGCGTAATATCATTTCATGCCCCGGGAATCTCGAATGTAATTACGGCATCATCGATACCTACGGCCTTGCCGGAATACTGGATAAGGAATTCTTCGGCGAGGATATGCCTGTGAAAATAAAGTTCGCGGTTACAGGATGCCCCAACGCCTGCGCCAAACCGCAGGAAAACGACCTCGGCGTGATGGGGATACTCAAACCTGCCATTAATACCGCCGACTGCTCAGGATGCGGGACATGCACGTTCATGTGCCCGGAGAAAGCCATCGTCGTGGAGGATGACAAAGCAAAAATCATCTGGGACAAATGCAACCTGTGCGGCGCCTGTGTAGGAACATGCCCTTCCGACCTCATCACCGAGGAATGGAAAGGCTATAAGCTCTTTGTTGGCGGAAAAATCGGGAAACATCCCAAACTCGGAGTGGAATTGACAGAAGCAAAATCCGGAGAAGAAGCTGTCGCAATATTCAGGAAAATAATCGACTGGTCAAAGAAAAACACCAACATAGGCGAGAGGTTCGGGGACTGCCTTGACCGTGTGGGATTTGAAAAATTCAAGGAACAGATATTAGGATAGGATAAGGATAATAAATGTCAGAACAACTTGATATTGAAAATTTAGCAAGAGAATACGAGAATAAATCGCCCCAGGAAATCCTGGAACTTGCGCTTGGAAAGTTCAAGAACATCGCAATCTCATTCAGCGGCGCCGAAGATGTTGTATTGATTGACATGGCGAAAAAAACAGGCAAGAGCTTCCGGGTTTTTACACTCGACACCGGACGCCTCCATCCTGAGACTTACCAGTTCATTGAAGATGTCAGGAATAAGTACAATATCAATATCGAGGTATTCTTTGCAAACCGGGATGCGACTGAAAAGCTTGTGAAGGAAAAAGGGTTATTCTCATTCTACAAAGACGGCCACAAGGAGTGCTGCGATGTGCGCAAGGTTGACCCGCTCAAGCGCGCCCTTAACACCGTGGACGCATGGATAACCGGCCAGCGCAAAGACCAGAGCCCGGGAACAAGGGCGACAGTACCCGTCATCCAGAAAGACCCGACATTCGGGACAGGCAAGCTCATTAAATTCAACCCGATTGCGAACTGGACTTCAAAACAGGTATGGGATTATATTCGCGGGAACGACGTCCCTTACAACAAGCTGCATGAGAAGGGGTTTGTCAGCATCGGGTGCGAGCCGTGTACGAAACCCGTGCTTCCCGGGCAGCATGAGCGCGAAGGGCGCTGGTGGTGGGAAGATGCCACGAAGAAGGAATGCGGCCTGCATGCAGGGAATGTTAAGAAATAATTTATTTTTTTATTAGTTTTAAGGGATAACAATGACACAGATTAAACCTCACGGCGGAAAGTTAATCAACAGGACATTAACCGAACAGAAACGGAAAAAAATAATCGAGCAGGCTTCCGAGTACCAGAGCGTTCCTGTCAGCCCTGACCTGATGAAAGATGTAGAGAACATTGCCTCAGGGCTGTTCAGTCCCCTTGAAGGTTTCAACTGCCGCGAGGAATATGAAAGCATCCTCTATAATAAACGCCTTTCAAACGGTCTTCCCTGGACGCTTCCGATAGTGCTTGATACCGACAACAGCGACATAAAAGAAGGAGATGCCATTCTCCTGGAGAACAATGACCACCTTGTAGCCGTGATGCAGGTGGAAGAAATATTCAGCTATGATAAAAGAGCGTATGCTGAGCAGGTTTATGGCACAAACGACGCCGCACATCCTGGCGTTGCAAAGACTTATTCAATGAAAGACACGCTGCTTGGCGGGAAAATCAGCCTGATAAACGAATCGGAAACTCCTTATTTCAAATATGCGATGAAACCAACTGAGACAAGGAATCTTTTCAAAGAAAAAGGCTGGGAAAAAGTAGTCGGATTCCAGACGCGAAACGTCGCACACCTCGGTCATGAATACCTGCAGAAATCCGCGCTCACGATGGTGGATGGGCTGTTCATCAACCCGGTCATAGGCAAGAAAAAGAAAGGCGATTTCAGGGACGATGTTATTCTTGAAAGTTACGAGGTGCTTATCGATAATTATTATCCGAAGGACAGGGTCGTCCTTGGCATATTCCAGACCGAAATGCGCTACGCAGGTCCGCGTGAGGCGGTATTCCACGCAATCGTCCGGAAGAATTACGGGTGCACACATTTCATCATCGGCAGGGACCATGCCGGCGTGGGCAACTACTATCACCCGTTTGCGGCGCAGGAGATTTTCAAGGAGTTTCCGGATATCGGTATCGAGCCCATGTTCTTCATGTCGTTTTTTTACTGCAACAAATGCGGCGGTATAACCAATGACAAGGTATGCCCGCATAATGACAGGATTGATTTTAGCGGGACGAAAATGAGGCAGATGATAGAAGCAGGGAAACGGCCAACTGCAGACCTGATGCGTCCCGAGGTTGCTGATGTTATATTGAAGTCGGGGAAACCTTTTGTGGATTAGTTGGCTTACTTTCGTTTACTAAAGCTGCAAGGGCCTGACCAATCAGAAACTCTTAAAACCATTAAGAGAATCTTCAGAGAGAATTAGCCATGCCAATAAGCTGGAAATAAATTATGCTCAACAGAGAAAACCTTAATGGTATAATAAAATCCCTCGGTCTTGTTTTCGGAGATATCGGGACAAGCCCCATTTATACACTTACAGTTATTTTTCTCGCTATTGAGCATACATTAGCAAATGTCCTGGGTATTCTTTCACTCATCATCTGGACTCTTCTTATTATTGTAACAATAGAATACGCATGGCTTGCCATGAGCCTTGGCCAGAAAGGTGAAGGAGGCACCATTGTCCTTCGTGAAATACTAATCCCGATGTTAAAATCGGGAAGAAAAATCTCGTTTGTCATCCTTCTGTCCTTCATCGGCATATCCCTTCTTTTCGGCGATGGCGTTATCACTCCTGCTATAAGCATACTCAGCGCAGTCGAAGGTATAGTACTGATTCCAGGACTTGAAGGAACCTCGCCGGACGTGCTTGTTATTATTGCAGCTATAATTGCAATAGCGCTGTTTTCAATCCAGAAAAAGGGCACAGAAAAAGTTGCATGGGCGTTTGGCCCTGTGATGGCGTTGTGGTTTTTATCAATAGCGGTATCAGGGTTTGTTTCGATTCTCAATGTTCCTGCTGTAGTTAATGCAATAAACCCATACAATGCTATTAAATTTCTAATGGAGAACGGTATCGCCGGCTTCTTTGTGCTTTCCCAGGTTATACTCTGCGCCACAGGCGGAGAGGCGTTATATGCCGATATGGGACAGCTTGGAAAGCTTCCTATCATCAGGGGCTGGTATATAGTATTTTTTGCTCTTTTACTGAATTATCTCGGGCAGGGTGCTTTTATTATTCAGCATCCTGATGCAAAAAATGTGCTTTTTGAGATGATATTCCAGCAGGCTCAGATTCTTTATATACCATTTCTCATTCTCAGTATTCTTGCCACTATCATAGCCTCCCAGGCGATGATAAGCGGGATGTTTTCCATAGTATATCAGGGAATTACAACCCGGGTTCTGCCCATGCTGAAGGTGGATTATACATCGGCCAAACTGAGTTCGCAGATATACATTGGCACCGCTAACTGGGTTTTACTTTTATTTGTTTTATTTATCATGTTTGATTTCAAGGAATCACATCGTTTAGCTGCGGCATATGGTCTTGCGGTCACCGGAACTATGGCTCTCACAGGTTTGATGATGACATGGATTTTTTATTTAAAGGGTAAAATGTCAAAATTTGCCATCGCTATGTTTTTGACATTTGTTGATATCGTATTCCTCCTGTCAAGCCTTCACAAATTGGAAATACGCTACGGAGGCTTCTGGTCGATTATTTTAGCACTTATTCCATTTACCATAATCATGGTTTACACATCCGGGCAGAAAAAACTTTATAGCGCGCTTAAGCCCATGGATTTAGATGTTTTCCTCGGGGAATATAATAGGTTATATTCAAGTATAAATAAAATCAAAGGAACAGCGCTTTTCTTTGCGAGGGATATAACAAGGATTCCGCCCTATATCGCTAATACGATGTTCGAGAATAACATCGTTTATGAGGATAACATAATTGTCTCCATGATTAAATTAGACAACCCTTTCGGGGTTGCCAGCTCTTTTAAGGAGACGCTTGCTGAGGGCCTGCGGATTTTTGAGATAAGGATGGGGTATATGGAAGTGATGGATGTCGAGAAGATATTGAATGAATCCGGAATAGATGAAAAGACGATATTCTATGGTCTTGAAGACATTGTGACTGAAAATATCATCTGGAAGTTTTATTCAACTATCAAGAAACTTACGCCGCCATTCGTCCAGTTTTATAAACTTCCGCCCCACAAACTCCACGGCGTTCTTTCAAGGATAGAAATGTGAATTTTGTTCATAAGGCTTATATATAATCGTATGTTAATATACTCCTTTGTTAATGACTTATAAGTTAAAAAAAGGGGATCATTGGATAAGGAAACTTGCTTTTTTATTAATATTTTCATTAATGGCTTCAACAGTTGGAAGCGCATCGACGCAAACCTTCAATTTTTCAATGCAAAACAATACAGGTTTAAGTTTTGAAAATGGTTCTTATATTATAGAAGTTATTAAACTTGAACGGATGGCTTATGTTACAGCCAATATGACTAACGGTGACAAACCGGTAATCCGGAATATATACGAAGGCGAAGCTCCTATAACATTTAATCAAATCAAGCTTGGCGCTTCGTTTATTACTGAATCTTCAGCGATGGTTACAATAGAGTTCCCTGATGGGTGGGGATATCCTAAAAAATACCAGATTGCGGTTCCCCAGGCCGGGGTTCCAAATATTGTCCTGACAAAATCGGTAGATAAAACAAATGTAAATGTGGGAGATGTTGTAGAATTTAAGATAAAAATGGAAAATACCGGAAATGCTACAGCCTATAACCTGACGTTAAATGAACAGCCACCGAATGGTTTTTCAAATGCTCAGGGCTCAAGACTTCCTTCTGTAATAAATGCAGAACTTGCAGCAGGGGCAAGTCAGGAATTTTATTATGCACTGAAAGCTGTAGATTCAGGTACATTTAACATTGAACCAACAATTGCAATTTATAGTTCAAAAACGAGCAAATCAAACTCATTAACAATAACAGTGGCCGCAGCCACCCAGGAAAAATCAAACCTGACCACTGCTATCAGCCTTGATAAAATGAATGCCACCACAGGCGAGCTTATAACGGCAACGGTAAAAATCATCAACACAGGAAAAGCTACTGCAAAATTGGTACGGATAAAGGGAACAGCTCCGCTTGGAATGGAGGTTATTGACGGAAATCTAATAAATGATTATGAAAGCATTGACCCGGCTGGCATAGAAGAATATCGATTCACTTTAAAGGCAAACGAAGCCGGTAATTACACAATACATCTAATCACGGTTTACAATGACAATGAGGCTGGAGTACCTGTTGATTCCGAAACAATCACCGTAACAGGAAAAGAAGGGAATTACCTGTACTTTTTACTTCCGGTTATGATTTTCATAATAGGAATAGTATTATTTACGATAAAAAGACATAGGGAATATTCATATTAGAGGTCATATGCTGAATGTACTTATTATCGGAGTCGGGCAGTGCGGCAACAGGATTCTTGACGCAATAAACAAAGAAGCATTCGGAGGAAGCGTGCTATCAAAATATTACGGCACGCAGAAGTTTACGAGCCGCGTTGAAACCCTTGCAATCAATACGGCTATGAATGACCTTAAAGAATTGAGATTTACCAAAGCTAAAGACAGAATCCATGTGCCCTATCTTCACGGGGTCGGGGCGAACAGGAACATCGGAAAACAATGTTTTGAAGATAATAAGGAACTGTTGCTCCGTTCCATAGAGGAACGCGGGGATTTTGATGTGGCATTTGTCATAGCATCGTCTTCAGGCGGGACAGGCTCGTCATTTACTCCACTCTTGATCGAAGCCCTGAAAGAGCGATATAAATTCAGCGTTTACGGGATTATAGTGCTCCCCTTCAGGGAGGAAGGGTCGATTTATCTCCAAAATTCGATTTTTTGCTTAAAAGAGATAATAGCCGGAAGTTCGGACGGCAATATTGTCGTGGATAACCAGTTCCTGAAGCATCTCGGGAAGGATATAAAAACCGCTTATGACGGGATAAACAGGACTGTTGCGCAGCGGTTCCTGTTCCTTTTAAAGGCGCTTGACAGCGAGATGATGATGGTCACCGACCTTGGCGATTTCAAAACTGTCATGTCGGCGGGTTCCAAGCTTGCGACAATGGGTTTCGGGGAAGGCGACAAGAACATGCCGGTCAAGGCGGTCATAAAGCACAGCCTTTCGCATGCGGGTCTTCTTTTTGAGCTTGACCCATATAAAGAAGCGAACAGGGCAATGATAATTATAGAAGGGGATAAAAAGTATCTCAATATAAATGATATTACAACAGAAGTGGAGAAACTTTCAAGCGAGATAGGGCAGATATTCAAGGGGGTTCTTTTGCGCAATGGCGAAATGCCAAGGGTGCTTACCGTTTTATCAATCGGCGCTTCTTCTGAATTAAATAAATTATTTACCATAGGAATTGATGCGGTCAGGAAAGAAAAAGAGAAGAAGGAGCAGGTGGCAGAACAAAACAGGGGTATAAAAGAAAAGCTTGAGGGACTGGAGCCGCAGTATTGAGCGAAATATTCATATCATCGTAAGCAATATCAAACATCATGGCAAAAGACAAGAAACTTGTGCAATCGCAGAATTGCAACGGATGCGGAATATGCGTAACGGTTTGCCCAACTAATATAAAATTGGCAAAAGCTGAAGATTTTGATGAGAATACGGCAAAACTTGCGATTACAGTATCCAACGGCGCCGCGGTTATAGACAGCCTGACGTGTATCGCATGCGGGATATGCACCCGCAACTGCCCGGTCGGCTCACTGGCGATTGTTCCTGTATAATTTTTTTAACTGCAATTAAACGCGGATTACAGTCAAAAAACTAAACAATTTTAACTGGCTTTGCGGCCTCTGCGACTCTGCGGTGAATAAATTGCACACCGCAAAGGCGCCAAGTACGCAAAGCATTTACAAGACTAAGTTTAGAAAATTAGGTTCTCAACTAATGCTTTTTATAATGCGCCACAATCGCGGCCTAATAGGCACGGATATCAAAAAAGCAGCCGAGATTATTAAAAAAAACGGTATCGTCATCTATCCTACCGAGACCGTGTATGGCATCGGCGCCAGTATTTTTTCAGAAGATGCGCTGAAAAAGGTGTTTGCGGTCAAGAAAAGGGCTACCGGAAAGCCTGTTTCGGTGGCTGTTTCGGGTTTTAAGATGATGGACGACCTTGTGGTAATGGGTGAGAAGGAAAGGCATTTTGTTGAAAAACTTTTGCCCGGGCCTGTAACTGTTTTATTGAGGAAAAAGGAGAAAGTTCCTGATATTCTGTCCTCGGAGGGGCTTGTGGGAATACGCTATCCCGACCATGAAACCACGATTAAGCTCATCGAGCTTGCAGGCGTTCCCATCACTTCGACGAGCGCCAATATTTCGGGAGAGGCGCCGCCTGTAAAAGTGGATGAAATCAAAATAAGCGCGGATTATATCATTGACGGCGGCGAGTGTAAGGGCGAGCCTTCAACTGTTGTCGATGTTGTAAACCGCAAAATCTTGCGCAAAGGCGCAGGCTATGAGAAAGTCGTTGCGGCGCTTCTGGATTTGTAGGGTTGTACGTTTGATTAAACTGCTGGCGGGTTGCATTTTGTTTCAGAAATTATTTATATCATGAGTTCTTATCACATGCGGTCTGTTATACTGCATTTTTGCAGTATGGTTGACTGGTCGAAGATGAAAAAATTGAATATAATCTGAGGGGAAAAACATGGTGAATAAAAAAACAATTAGAGGTATCGCTTTTGTAGTATTGATGTTGAGTATTGTAATTTTTTCTGTGGAGGCACTTACACTTAGCTCGCCTAGTCCTCCAGGAGCTGTGAGTGATACTGTCGGTGCATCAAGGCCCTTCAGCATCACAGCTCTTGAACCAGCAAACTTTACCTGGTATGTTAATGGAACTGTCGTTAAATCGACTGAAACAAATACGACTTCAGCTTCTTATACCAATAATAGTGCTGCGCTGGGTTACTGGAATGTCACTGTGATAGGAGTTTCTGTTAACGATAGTTCAATCAATAGCAATACATGGTTGTGGACTGTAACTTCTGCTGTGCAAGGCGCCATCCATATCGACCCATCGTTTCAACCTTCATCAAGTAATCCAATGTCTTACCTCGGTGCGAATCAAGAGTTCAATGTAACCGCTAACCAAACAGGAGATTTCACATGGTTTATCGAAGGTTCTCAGGCACAAACGCCAAATTCTTCTGTACCTGCAGGAACTCTAGTTAGTTATTCAAATAGTTCAGCAGGTATTGGCACTTATAACGTTACCGTTATAGCCAGTAATACGACTGGAATTGATTCCCATACATGGACGTGGACGGTCACAACTTCACCTGGAAACCCTGTTTCTGGTTTAACAGTTGTCGGAAGAGGTGCCACCTGGATTAATTGGACATGGACTAATCCGGGCGGAAACTTCAATTATACTATGGTCACTATCAACACAAGTTTCCAAACCAATACCACAGACAATTTTTACAATTATACATCGTTTGGTGTCGGAACACCAAATACCATCTCCCTTCAGACGGTTGATACCTCCGGTAATGTCAATTCCACGGTGGTCTCGAACCAAGCATCTACTCTGAATACTCAAGTTGGAAGCAATGTAATAGTTTCGATCAGTGGCACAAATGTAACTTTCTCTCAGGTTAACGGCGATGGAAATACATCGGTAATTATATCCTCGACAAATTTATGGGGAGGACCCATCAGTTTCACTCAAGTTGGGAATTATTATAATATCTCATTAACACCTGCTGTATCAGTGGGTAACATTATCATTGAAGTTAGTTATGATCCTACACGAACTTCTAATGAAAGCGCAGTCAGGTTGTATCACTGGAACGGTGTGTCGTGGGATGATGTAACCACTAATGTAGATATTGTTAATAACAAGGTTCGAGGCAATGTAACGAGTCTCTCTCCTTTTGTGCCTGGTGTTCCCCCCGCACCAGCAATAATAAAAGATAATCCGCTTGGAACAAATGTTGAGACTACTGGAACTCAATCAGTTACCTTCCAGGCGCATTCAAACCAGATTGCAAACATTACATGGTATCTTGACAACGCTTTAATTTTCCCGAATGGCTCAATGGCAGCCGGTCAAGTATCCAACTATACACCTCCTTCATCAATCGGTCAACATAACGTCACGGTATTCGCAGCCAACACAACTACGGGTTTGAGCAACTCAACCTCTTGGAACTGGACCGCGCATCCCAAAACCTACGCTGCGGGCAACCGCGTGTGGGACGGTGGCAGACCGGATCTGTTTGGTCTCACATACACATGGAACCCCATGAGCTTCCCGGGGTTTTATTATGACGTTAACAGCGATGTTGGCAACGAAAGCCTTACGATGACGATGAGTGGCTATACGGATAGAAGAATCAGAGCAGGTAACATCTTATATGACACGACGCCGGAAGAAGTACAATTCGGCTACACAGCTTTCGGCACTTATCAGGTCATAGGCTTCATGGCTGACAAGTACTTCGCGGGATATATTGCCAATACCACTATTGTAAATGCACAACCAAGCACCACTTTTACAGGAAAGAGCGCTCTTGCCCAGGGACAGCTTCACAAGGTGCTTATGGACGACGACACCAAACGCACCATCTCAGTTGGAGGCACCCTGACCCTGCAGGAAGGATACGTCCTCAAGGCAGTGGATATAGATTTGAGTGCCAGAACAATGCTTGTCGAACTGTTAAAGGACGGGAACGTAGTAGATTCAGGAACCCCCCTGAACGCAGGCCAGACCTATGTTTATGCCCCATCGAGAGTGGGTGTTGTATCCGACCTCCCTATAATTATGATTCGATTTGACAGCGTGTTCTCAGGCACAGAAGTGCAGGCTGCATTCCTGAAAGGAGTGTTCCAGATATCATCAAACCCGACTTCGGTTAAAACCGGGGATGTATACAATGATATGAAAGTGACAAGTGTCGCGCAAGATAAAATCGAGATGAGCAATAATAATGACGTAAACCTCGCCAGGGGTAATACAGAAAATCTTATGGGAAATATGAATATACTTGTGGCAGACAACGATACCTTCCGCTTTGCCCTCTCGACTCAACAAACGGGAACCTTCGAGGTAAGGAGCACTGTTTACAGAGATAGTGACCCAAGTCCCATTGATACATGGAATCCTTATAACTTCGGAATGAACATTGGGACTACAAGCGTAGGGTTTTACTACGACCTGGACAGCGGCATGGGTAACGAAAGCCTGAGGCTTGTAACACCGTTGAATGGCAGCAGGACCCTAAGCGCAACAAATCTTGACTACACCACAACCCCGCAAGACGTGAGTTTTGGCTACTCGGGTTTCGGCGGTTATCAGGTCATAGGCTTCATGGCTGACAAGTACTTCGCGGGATATACAATCAATACCACTATTGCAAATGCACAGCCAAGCACCACTTTTACAGGAAAGAGCGCTCTTGCCCAGGGACAGCTTCATAAGGTGCTTATCGACGACGATACCAAACGCACCATCTCAGTTGGAGGCACCATGACCCTGCAGGAAGGCTATGTCCTGAAAGCAGTGGATATAGATCTGAGCGCCAGAACAATGCTTGTCGAACTGTTAAAGGACGGGAACGTAGTAGACCCGGGAACTCCCCTGAACGCAGGCCAGACCTATGTTTATGCCCCATCGAGAGTGGGTGTTGTATCCGACCTCCCTATAATTATGATTCGATTTGACAGCGTGTTCTCAGGCACGGAAGTGCAGGCTGCATTCCTGAGAGGTGTGTTCCAGATATCATCGAACCCAACCACGGTTAAAACCGGGGACGTATATAATGATATGACCGTGACAACTGTGGGAGGGAATATAATCGAGATGAACAATAAAAATGCTATCAGCCTGGATAATGGCAAGATTGAACAACTGATGGGCGATATTAACCTGAAAGTAGGTGACACCGCAGCCACCGACGGCCGTCTGCGGTTTTATTTTGCCGTGGATGTAACCCCTGAAATGGTGGCAAACCAGCTTGTAATAGACGCACCGGCTAAAGCAACCGCCGGAGATGTTCTCAATGTTAAGGTTACAGCGGGCGGCAATCCCCAGAATGGCGTATCAGTAGCGATTAATTCTGTTGATGCAGGGCAGACTGACAGTAACGGTCTCGTCAACTATACACTGCCAAGAACGCTAAAAGGCATTTACAACATAACAGCAACCAAGCTGGGCTTCCAGCAGGCGACAAAAGGCATAGAAGTGCTGCAATATATTGATTTAAGGCTGAGTATAGACGCTCCGGCGACTGCTAACCAGTTTTCGCCAGTCAATATAAGGATAACATACAATGGCTCTGCAATTAGCGGAGCGACTGTAGGTTATGACAATGCAACCATTGGCACAACTGATAGTAACGGCATATTGAATTACACTCTGCAAACAAGCGGCACGCATATCATATCAGCAGCAAAAAGCGGTTATATCGCGGCTGTAAGAGATATTAACGTCAAAGCGCCTTTTTCCCAGTATCAGGCGTTGAATATCAATATTACGCCGGGCACTGTTTCCGTAAACGAGCCGGCCTTAATCAGGTCGAATATCACAAATGTAGGCACGAAAGCGGATACACTCCCTGTGGAACTTATTTCTAACGGGACAGTCGTGGACAACACAACAGTCTCTCTTGCCCCAGGTGAGATAAAGGAGATCAGTTTTACAAGAAAAGAAGCGCTGCCGGGCAATTATACTATTGAGATAATGGGGCATAAAGGACTGCTGGTGGTTAAGGAACAGCCCCTGAACTTGCCGCTGATTGCAGTAGGTGCAACAGTTATCGGATTAGTAGCGATTTACCTATTGACCGCGAAGGGCCTGCTTGGAAATCTCCTTGGCAAATTTAAAGGTATTGGAGGAATAAAAAAATAGGTGGCGAGTGGCGAATTCCCGGGTTCCTTGTGATAACACAGGGGTAAGCCGGGATTTCATTCCCGATACCTTATAACGATGTTGAACACGATAACTAATTTATATTATTAAATAAATCCAGGATTGTGTTTTGAATGAATCAACAAATAAATCAAATAAAAGTTACTCATACTAAATTATCAGATATTTTTTATTTAAACGAGATTGCCCAGAAAACAAAATTAATTGAAATCCTGTTAATAGTCGGTTCTTTAATCGTTGCCTTTAAAACTCCCGAAGTTTTGGCCAGCAAATATATCGGTTTAAAAGATACCGCCGTAACAATGATTTTCATATTTTTTGCTCTATTTTCAATTACATATTATATTCTTATCCAAAAAGAGATAAATGACACTACAAAAAAAATCATAAATATAACATCGTTTTTTGTGGCAATTTCATTTTCTGCAATCCCAGCAAGTATCCTGGCCATCAGCATGGTTAAAAACATTTCATCATTTTCTATGGCATTAATTTCATATTTTCTCGTAGTTGTTGTTTATCTGGGATTTTTTACTACTGTAATCTGGGCGGCGCTTAAAGTAAAATAATATCTGGTAAAAGAAAAAGTGAGGAAACAAACGACGAGAGGGGGACTTGAACCCCCGAGCTCCTTGCGGAACACAGGGTTAGCAACCCTGCGCCATACCGGGCTTGGCTATCTCGTCAATCCGGAATGATGGCTGTATCCATCATTTAG
>JAPMTY010000089.1 GCA_026552835.1 Candidatus Methanoperedens sp. | reverse complement strand
GATTTCCTGGCTGGTGAAAAATTGCCCGGAATTGAGGCATTAAAAGATGCTGCAAAAAAATACAGGAAAAAATAACGTCCAGGGTTTTGATTTTACAGGCAGCATGGATCTGCTTGTGGATGATATTGTAAAAACGCACCCCTTTTTCAAGCATATAATACCTGATAATATCCTTATTGCAATATCGCCATCAAACGGCAACAAGAGCGGCGTTGTGGCAAAACTGAGGCCGATGCTTTTTGAAGGAGGTTTGCGGACAAAAACCGTCCGTGGTATTGAGTATGAAGCGCCTGAGGTCATAATAAATGGAATAAATATTCTCTATATTGTATATTTTCACCTGCCGCGTTACCTGGATCATGGCAACCATAAAATCAAACTTTCGACTGTCCTTCATGAATTGCACCACATTTCCCCATTATTCAACGGTGATATCAGGCGCTATACGGGGAAGAATTATGCTCACGGGAATTCCAGGAAAGGCTTTGATGATCTGATAAATGTTTATACCGAGGAATATATTGAATCAACGTCAAATCCTGAATTGAGCTCTTTTTTAAAATATAAGTATTCAGAACTCAGGCGAAAATATGGTGCGATACATGGTGATATGATACGCATCCCACGTTCAAGACATAAAAAAGGAACTTGAAAAAACCTCCACTCCAAAATCCACAAAAGCTATCCTCATAACAAATACTTCAATCAAATAGCCACAAGAATGCGATATGATAAAAAGATTTATACCTTTTATAAACTATAGTTCTATAGGTGAAACTAATGGTAACTACCATCCAGATGCATGAAGATATCATCAAGGAATTGAACGCCTTAAAGAAGGAATTGAACCTCAAATCATACGAAGAGGTTATCCGGGCACTTTTGCGATCAGAAAAGAGGTTTAAAAAATCATATTTTGGTGCATTCCCTGAGCTTTATGAATTTAAGAGGGACGAGGAAGAAGATGATGACCGTCTTGGTTGATTCCTGGGCATGGATTGAGTACTTTAAAGGAAACTCAGCTGGCGAAAAGGTCAGGGAATTTATAGAAAATTCACAGGATAAAGTAATTATAAGTGCGGTAAATATTGCGGAAGTGTACAATTCATTTCTGCGGGATTATTCTCCTCCAGAAAACAAGCGATATGCAGAGGCTTCAAGGAAAGCCATGAAACAAAGGTCCTATATCTATGAGGTTGATGAAGAAATTGCTGTTGATTCTGCAAAGATCAAGAACGAAAAAAAATGGGGTCTTGGTGATTCTATAATATATGCAACAGCAAAAAGAGATGGGGCAAAGGTTCTGACCGGGGATCCACATTTCAAAGGCTTAAAGGATGTAATATTCCTGGAAAGATAAAAGGAAATGTAGGTATCAGGCGCGGAGTATATCAACGTTTATTTATCAAGGCCATAATACCCGGCCTGGTACTCCTTCTTTGTCCAGGTAATTGGAAAGGATCCATGCCAAATGACCCGAACATCTCCTCATTTGCGCGATCAGATATTTCCTTAAATACCATCTTATAGGCGGTACAGTGGGGATCTACGCCCTGTATTTTGCCTCCTGTGGGCACAATGGCATTATACGGGCATCCGCCTCTGCAGAATTTGATGTAAGAACATTTCCCGCATTCCCTGTCCACATATTCCTTGAACTGGTGCATAAGTTTCCATGCATCAGACCTGGCAAGATCGTCCTTGGAGGGATGGTCACGAACGTTGCCCATAATATATTCCGGCATGCCTATGAAGCGATAGCAGGGATAGATACTGCCGTCAGGCCCCACCGCAAAGGTGCTTCCCATACAATCCACGAATGTGCAGACCGTGCCCCTGCCAGTGAAAAAAGCTTTGCAGAGGTGGTCGATATTCATGATCTCGATCTTACCCAGGTTCTCCAGGTATTTATCCATAAGATAGATCAACAATTTTCCATATTCTTCAGGGTCAAGCGCCCATTTTTCAGGTTCATCCGACCGCAAAGACGGGAGAGCGGGATGCAATTTTAAATTAAAACCATTATCCAGGAAGAAATTAAAGATTTCTTCTTTTAACTTTACAGAATGTTTGGTAAAAGTGCAGATGAAGCTCACCTTAAGGCCATTAGCCTTTGCAATTTCATAGCCTTTCATGGTCTTTTCGAAATATCCTTTTCCTCTTTGCAGGTCATTGAGTTCCTGCGGACCATCAAGACTGGAGCCGATGGGGATATTATACTTTGCCAAAATTTTCGCCAGTTCTGGCGTAATGACCCATAGATTTGACTGCAGGGCAAAAGCGGGTTTCAGATTGCTCAGGCCATCTGCCAATAAAGGCAGAGCTTCCCTATAAAATTCTGCACCGGCAAGGAGCGGTTCCCCGCCATGGAAAGTAAAAGTGACGGGCTCGTTCCTGAAATCTTTGAGCCATTCTACTACTTCTTTAATGGTTTCAATGCTCATTACCGGGGAGCCTGCTTCGGAACTCCAGCAATAACTGCATCTGGCAGGACAGCTTAAGGTGGGGATCAGCATTACGTGAAAAGCCATAAAAATCTAATTGTTTTGACTTTCTTCAAGGTATTAAAAGTTTTCCTGTAAAATCCAATACTACCTTTTTTTGTTCGTAAGGGCTTCGACCCCGGTAACAACATCCAGCAATTCCATAGTAATTGAAGCCTGCCGAAGGCTGTTGTACTGGATATGAAGTTCGTTCAATCTTTCCTCTATGTTCTTATCTGCCTTTTGCATTGAAGCAAGCCTGCTTGCATTCTCACTTGCGAGAGACTCAATAAGCGCCAGATAGAGGGAAAAAAACATATACTGGCGGATGAGCGAATCAAAAAGATCGTATCGGTCCATGGTAAATGTAGGGATTGAACGCGACTCCCACTTTTTCTTAGCCAGTCCCTGGAACCATTCCTTATCAAGCGGCAGAAGATGCAGAATATGAGGGCGATAAGATGAACCTGGGATTGGCATATTATAAAAAAGTACAATTCTATCTATTTCCCTCTCCGAGCGCCACTCTTCTATTTTGGTCAATACCTGCAACAAGGTCTGTGTTATGCCTGAATGATTGCCCAGAAAAGAATAGCGGTCTTCCACGATTTCCCCTGCTTCTTCAAGCTGTGAGGTCACACGATCGCCAAGCGTCAATATTGTCCTCTGATCTCTTTTGATTTCCATTTCATCCATGTTTTTTATCGAAAAATTCGCTATGACCTCATTGAACTTGCCGCACATTCCCTGTTCGGAGCCAAAGATTATAGCACCAAGACGATTTTTCTTTAAAGGCTCCACAATCATAACTTCCCCGGGAACGTTTTTCATCACCACTTCAAGCCCCATCTCAATGGCTTTGCGATATTCATGAAGTGAACCCACCATCTGGCCATACTCGCGAATGCTGATGAAAGCCAGCGTTTTCATTGTCCTGACAAGAGATTTCAATTCCTTTTCATTGTCGATCTTTTTCTTGAGGATTTCAAGCTGTTCCATCTTTCTCCCGTGATAGACAATATGTGTTGATATGCTTTTTATTCTTTGCGTTATTGTGTTTTTTTCATAAGTAGTCTTCCAGGAATTTGATATTAAAATCCTTATTCAAATTCTCCAGATTATCTTTCATTTCACTTTCAATATTTTTAAACAAGGCAATAGTATTACCATGTTTAGACAGGGCCAGCAAAAAGCAATCTGAAAAGGCAATATTATATTTGCTTTTGATTAGCGCTGCATTCAGACATAGTTCATAATCCAGAGGTTTTACTTCCACATGCGGATGATAATAAACAAAATCGTAAAGTTTCTTTGCAAGTGTTTCGGATTTTTGGGATGAGTAAACTTCTTGATATACTCTTTTTGCAACATAAAATATCTCAGTGAGCGTTAACGGGGTCAGAATTGCATTTGCTTTTCCACTATTCACAGAATCAATTACTGCTTTTGCCCGGGAATGAAATTTTCCGTTAGTATTTATATACTCAATCCATATTCCAGTATCTATTGCGATCATTTTATCCCGATATCATTAAGAAGTTTTTGTATTTTTGCCTCATCGATCATACGAGATGCTTTCAAAGCCTCATCACCTACTTCCGGCGATGAACCAACAAACAATTCTGAGGGTTTTATCTCTGGTTCAGCTATCAGTATTATCTTCCTGTTTTCCCGAAAAATTTTCAATTTATTACCCTCTGTTAAACCGAACGACTCCCGTATATTCTTAGGAATAACTATCTGTCCTTTGCTTGAAACTGTTACTGTAGTCATAAATATATGTAAGACGTCAATCTTATTTATGTCTTACTATTTTAGAAACACGTTTATGGTAGACACGTTCTTTAGGTGGAACCTTTTTTTGTATTCGAATTCAAACTTTCTCTTCCCTTCCAAGTGCACTAACACACATCTCGATAAGCGACTGGCGTTCCCCATTATTTAGCTCTTCCCCCGATTGGATCCGCTGATACAGCTCAGGAAGATTTTTCCTGAATGCTTCCCTGATCCTGTTTCTTGCCCGCTCAATTTCCTCAATCGAAATATTATCAAATAAGCCTGAAGTTACAGCCAAAAGAACCGCCATCTGTTCAGGAACCGGGACCGGATCGTATTGCCTTTGTTTTAATACTTCCCTGACCCTTCGCCCTCTCTCAAGTGTTTTGCGGGTTTCTTCATCGAGCCTGGTGCCAAAACGGGAGAATGTCTCAAGTTCCTCGAATTGGGAATAGGAAAGGCGAAGATCCCCGGCAACTGATCGGTAAGATGGCAATTGTGTTTTTCCTCCGACTCTTGATACGGATTTACCCACATCTACTGCAGGCATGACCCCTTCATCAAAGAGCTTTGGCGAAAGATATATCTGCCCGTCCGTGATCGAGATAAGGTTTGTGGGAATATAGGCAGAGATATCCTGCGCCTGGGTTTCTATCACAGGTAACGCAGTAAGCGAGCCGCCTTTTAGCAGGTGGGTGGAACGCTCAAGCAGGCGTGAATGGATATAGAATATGTCCCCCGGAAACGCTTCTCTTGCTGGCGGACGCCGAAGCAGCAGCGAAAGCTCGCGATACGAGCGTGCATGTTTCGTAAGATCATCATATACTATGAGGACGTCCCTGCCTTTTTCCATAAAATACTCAGCCATGGTGGTTGCCGCATAAGGAGCGATGAAATTCAGACCCGGTGTATCTTCACCCGTTGCCACGACCACGATGCAATTCTTGAGCGCATCATATTTCTTTAGATCAGCGATCACTTTTGCTACGGCTGAGCTTTGTTGCCCGATTGCGCAATAGACACATACCACATCCTTCTGGTTTATAATCGTATCAAGAGCAATAGCAGTTTTCCCTGTTTGCCTGTCACCCAGGATCAGCTCGCGCTGGCCTCTTCCCACAGGGATCAGGGCATCTATGACCTGTATACCTGTCTGGAGCGGGATATTCACAGGAGCGCGGTCCATTATCCCTGCTGCTTCACGCTCTATTGGCAGCTTCTCTGAAAACTCGATCTTTCCCAGTTCATCAAGCGGTCTTCCGATAGGATCGATCACCCGCCCAAGTAAAGCTTCCCCAACAGGCACCTCCATCACCCTGCCGGTGAGATGCACCTCCTGCCCGGCTTTTATGTCATCCGTACTATCAAGGAGTACAGCAGCGACTTCCTGCGTGTCCAGGTTGAAAGCAATACCCAACCTGTTCCCCGGGAACAGGATCAGTTCCTCGGACTTCACATCAGGTAATCCAATGACCCCGGCAATTCCACTCCCGACAGAACTTATTATCCCGATCTCCTGGAACTTAAGTCCAGCCCTGTGGTTCTGGAGAGAGCGATCAAGTGTTGTCAATGTTTCTTCAACAACAGATCGCAATTCATCCTTTTGAGTCCCCATATCCTTCCCCTTTCGGTTTGATAGCTTCAGAAGGTAGCTGCATGAACATTGTGGATAATTCATCCTCTAACGAGTCCAGATAGCTTCCTATGCTCCACGAAATCCTGATGTCCCTGATGCTCAATTCAATCCCGGATATCAGGTCAGGTGATAGTATGTATGATATTTTCAAATCATCACCTATCTGATCCTGCAGTGCATTATGTATGTCCCGGCGCGTACTTTCCGGTACCGTAAACCCGCTTTTTATTACGATATCCTGCTTCTTTTCCAGGAATTCCTTCATTTTCTTTTTTTCAGCATCATCCATTTTCTGTAACTTGTAAATGAACGCTTCCGAAATATGGCTTTCTAACTCCTCATTTGCAAGATCAGCAAGGGCGCGCCTCGCGATGGCATATATTTCCTTACTTGCGGTCAACCTCATATTATTAAGGAATGCGTCCTTCTGTCGCTGAATTTCCTCATTCCATTTAGCTTTTTTATCATTTACTTCATCTGCGGCTTTCTTTGATAACTCACTATGGATTTTCTGTGTTTCTTCTCTTGCTGCCGCAAGCATTCCATCGCGTTCATTTAAGAAATCCTTTTTCATCTTTCGATAAGAATCTGCCTCATCATCCGCCTCCTTTTTCTTTTTTGCAGCTTCCTGTAATTGCGATTCGATTCTTCGTTCTCTCTCGTCCATGGCTTTTATGATGCGCCCATAAAGAAAATGCCTTAATAAGAGGACAAGAACCAGGAAATTAATTATTTGTGCAAATAATGTGACATAATCTATCTGCAAACTATCATCCTGCCTTTAACACAAAATAATTCCAGAAAGGATTGGCGAAAATCAGGATAATGGATATCACAAAGCAGTATATTGCAACTGATTCTATCATAGCAAGACCAACGAACAAAGTCCTTGTAATTGTGCCTGCTTCATCCGGCTGCTGCGCTATCGCACCAAGAGCCTTCGATATAGACCACGCTTCTCCGATCGCAGGACCTATCGACCCTATTGCCATCGTCAATCCTGCCATAACGATGGATGCAAATGCAACATTATCTATTCCGGCCATTTCAAATTCCTCCAATATTTTATTTGTTAATTGTCATGAAATAATTTATAGTCAAGAACATAATTTATTTTATAAATTGCTGAACACTTTGCGCTCTTTGCGTCCTTTGCGGTGCATGATTTTTTTCACCGCAAAGAGCGCAAAGGACGCAAAGATATTTTGATTTGTTTGATATTCAACTAAATTTTACTTTAACTATGATTGCGCCTTTTCCTCCTGCAAACGTGTTGCTGAAGCTATATATACGGTAGCAAGCACTGCAAAGATGTACGCCTGCACAAGGCCGATCAGCATTCCAAGCACCTGCATCACGATCGGCACAAATAAAGGTGTTATCGAGAGCAAGATGCCAAGTATCATGCTACCGCTCATGATATTCCCGAACAATCGCACTGCCATCGATAAAGTTCGTGAAAGTTCGTTTATGATATGGAAAGGTATCATAAACACAGTAGGCTGGCTGTAATGCCGCAAATACCCCACAAAACCTTGTTGTGCGATCCCAAAAATGGGAACCGCCAGAAATACGCAGATAGCTAGTGCTGCCGTTGTGGAAAGCGAACCCGTAGGCGGGCTGTAACCCGGAACTATGGCCAGCAGGTTTGAAACAGCGATAAAAAGGAACAAAGTCCCCAGGAAAGGAAGATACCTGTCTGGCTGCTGTAATGTGATCTCACGTATCTGCTCCCGTATGTAAGTTACTATTATCTCAAGCAAATTCTGCCAGTGCGAAATAGGAGGCTCTACCGAGAGCCTGCGGGTAGATAACCATGCAGTAATTACAAGGAGCCCCATAACTATCCATGTAAAAACAATGGTCGCATTGATCGTGAAACCACCAATTTGAAAAACTGCTATCAGATCAGGGCTTATTTCCACGATTTTATCCCTCCTGATCGCAGATGTACGATTGTGATTTTACTTGCCGTAAAACCAATGATCGATATAATGAGACCTTCCAGGTTAACCATCGTTACAACAAGATAGAATCCCAGGACACATAAAGCCGTGCGCCCCAGGAAACTGCC
The DNA here is from genome assembly GCA_026552835.1 of Candidatus Methanoperedens sp. The sequence goes on along the minus strand of JAPMTY010000089.1, from coordinate 2,763 downwards.
CATAGTAAGAAGCACCGGCTGGGAGGTATTCGGAAGTTTCTCCAGGGTAAGCCAGAGGCCCTGGAAATATAATATCCCAAACATTGCCCCGGCTGCGAGGCTGAACATATTTACTCCAAGATCATTCATGATTCTGCTCCGCTCCTATCTTCATTTGCTCTTTTTTGATAAAGTACCAGGCATTGATACAACCTGAAACTAATCCCAAAAAAAGAAAAGTGAGCGTCCAGGAAATATGTCCCGGCAGTCTTCTATCCATCCATATCCCGATGGCAACACCGATCAGCGTTGGAACTACTATAGACCAGCCTATAGCGCCCATCATGCCCAGGCCGAACCAGACTCCTTTTCCTTTCTCACGTCTTGCTTTGATCATGCGTTTTTCCCTCATGCCGACTTTATCTGTAAATCCTTTCCTGGCCTTGTTGTTCAAAGCGTTAACCATACTCCCTCAATTTCAAAAAGCGCCGTGCAAAATCCAGTTCTAGTTTTGCAAGAATGGTTCTTGTCTTCTTTTCCCTTTCATCCAGGATCCTGAACTCTTCTTCCAGGGTTTGTTTTAATGTCCCAAGATCCTTGCTCCTGACAGCCCTTCTCGTTGAGACCCGAACATCAGGGCCGCATTTCACAAGAATCCCCTCATCGATCGCAAGGAACTCCTCTTCCCCATCATATTTAAATGAAAGTATACCGGGAACAAGTGCGGCAACGAAATCTATATGTTTTGGAAGGATGCAAAAATGACCATTTCCGGCTTCAGCGATCACTTTGTTCACTTCCCTGTCAATGAAAATTTTCATAGGGAGAACCACTTTTAATCTCATTTCTTTGCCTCATCGATCTTTCCGATCATGTAAAGTGATTTTTCAGGATAATCCTGGAATTTGTCTTCAAGGATCATCTCGCAGCCGAAAAGCGCATCTTCAAGTTTGACCATCTTGCCTTTGTGGCCCGTGAACTCCTCGGTTGTGAAGAAGGGCTGCGTCAGGAAGCGCTCAAGCCTCCGCGCCCTGTTAACCGTTCTCTGGTCTTCCTGTGAAAGCTCTTCAAGCCCGAGCATGGCAATAATGTCTTTAAGTTCCTCATATTCCGCCAGGGTCTTACGTATCTTCTGGGCAATCTGGTAGTGCTTTTCTCCAACGATATGCGGACTTAACATCCTGGAGTGCGATTGCAAAGGGTCAATCGAAGGATACAATCCCTGGCTGGACATCTTGCGTGAGAGAACGATCGAGGCTGCCAGATGCCCGAAGGTATGCACAACAGCCGGATCTGTGAAATCATCAGCAGGCACATATACTGCCTGTACAGAAGAAATTGCGCCCGTATTCGTGCTGCATATCCGCTCCTCAAGTTGCGCAAGTTCAGTTGCAAGCGTGGGCTGGTATCCAACGCTGGAGGGCAATTGACCCATAAGGCCTGAAACCTCAGCCCCCGCCTGTACAAACCGGAAGATGTTATCTATCAATAAAAGCACATCCTGTTTTGCATCATCGCGGAAGTATTCTGCCATTGTAAGTGCAGCATGCCCGACCCGGAAACGTGCACCTGGCTGCTCGTTCATCTGGCCAAAGACCATGATCGCATTCTTAAGGACCCCAACTTCATTTATTTCCCGGTAAAGCTCCTCTCCCTCCCGGCATCGCTCACCTATTCCGCAGAATATGCTTATTCCTTCGTACTTGCCTGCCATATTGTGGATAAGTTCCATTATCAGCACGGTCTTGCCCACCCCCGCTCCCCCCAAGAGTCCTGCTTTTCCTCCTTTTTCCAGGGGAGCGAGGACATCGATGGCTTTTATTCCCGTCTCGTAAATCTGCGAAGTTGTGATCTGCCGGGAGAGGGCCACCGGGGGCTGGTGGATGGAGCGCCATTCTACTGCCTTTACGATCCCTTTATGGTCAATAGGATTACCAAATACATTAAAAACCCGTCCAAGAAGCTGTTCTCCGACAGGAACCATCAGCGGTTTACCTGTATCTATGACCATTGATCCCCGCGCAAGCCCCTGGGTGGGTGTAAGGGCAATGCAGCGAACAACTTCTGTATCCACGTGGATCATTACTTCAAAAATCTGGCCGCCATCCTTGCCGGCTTTTAACTGGTTATGGATTCCGGGAAGCTGCTTCGGGAATCGGACGTCCACCACGCTTCCCCGGACTGAGATCACATAACCGATATTCTGAATCACGCTAATATTATTTCCAGCCATTTATTCCCCTGTAATAAACTTAATATTGCTTTGAAAGCTCTTTATCTTTTGGGGGTATTAGCGTCCCATCTGAAACTCAAGTTTATCTTTAGAAAGTGTTAAAATATAATTATTTACAATTATAGTTAAAATCAAACAATTCAAACTATCTTTGCGTCGTTTGCGGTGAAGAAAATCATGCACCGCAAAGGACGCAAAGAGCGCAAAGGTTCAGCATTTATGTAAAAATTAATTATGTTCTTGACTATAATTGTCTTTGCATTCAATCCTTTATCCGCCTGATGATCATAAATCCAGCGATACTCACTATCAAGATCAGGATAATTGCAATAAATCCCCTGTTACTGATACCGGATCCGCTATCTGGTTTAATCAAGTTGAACTGCTTATCCGAATCAAGTGACACTTTTTCCTCAAAATTCACACCATTGCCCGTTGCTTTAAGGGTATAACTTGAGTTTAGCGGCAGCCCCGTAAAAATAAGTTCAGAGTCCGAGCTCTGCGATACCTGTTGGCCATTATTCCATAATGAAACCTGGTATTTCGGGTCG
>JAPMTY010000086.1 GCA_026552835.1 Candidatus Methanoperedens sp. | reverse complement strand
TTTAAGGCATTATAAAAGATAAGCTTAAATGCTTTTAATCACTTAGGGAAACATCGTTTGCACCGATGGTCTAGTGGCTATGACTTTAGCCTTCCAAGCTAATAACTCGGGTTCAAATCCCGATCGGTGCATACTGTTTTTATAATATCAGTCTTGGCACGCCATTACAGCAATTATTCGCCGGAAGTACTGCAAGAGATTTATGAAAAGGCAAGGATAAAGATATTAAGCTGAAGGAAAAATTATGAGAGTTATGCGGTGGTATAAATTAGTTGGATTGACTGTATTGATAATCTTATTGCTGGGAAATGCGAACGCTGCAACATTGAATGTGAACGCCAGCGGCGGCGCGGATTCTATAAAGGCACAGGACGCCATAAACAATGCAACTGCAAGTAATACTCCCATGATCGTCGGCGGGCCATGTTCTTATGACAAATTCAGAGGTACCGGAAGAATAATTTCTATTCACCAGACAGTACAATCAAAGCAACAAGCAGTATATTCGGGTTATGAAGGGTTTGAGATTAAATTCAAATTCATGCCTGTTGAGCCTGTTAATATCGAAAATGTGAGATGGGTGAATAATATACAAGATATTTTAGACAGGGAATATCTTTTATTATTGACTAATTCATGGTATCCTGGCCAAAACTATTTGGAAAAATATAGCATCACAGAAAATGCCACCTTCGGTGGTGAACTTCTATTGATAACCAAAGGGACGTGCAGCCCAACAATTTTCCGTTTTGATACTATTAATACCACCGATTATTTTGAGACAACTGCGTATAATCAAACTCCTACGATAACACCCACTCCAACCCTAACGCCTACAACAACCTCAAATTTAGAACAAGAAGTAAAAGATTTAAAAGACCGATTAAACAAAACCGAAGAAAACCAAACTCAACAGGAAAGCAGAATATCTGGTTAGAGTCTGCAATAAATTCCATACGTGACTGGTTTAAATCGATATTTTAATTGTGGTGATCTGGGCTTACTGCGAAAGGGAATTCTTTTAATATAACTTGGTGAATCTGCATCGAAAACTTTATCCAAAGGGTTTTAGGGGATTCTTCCCGTGTGCCTTCCAAGTTAATAACTCGGGTTCAAATCCCGATCGGTGCATCTGATTTTATAACTGGGAACAAAAACAGAAAAGTAACATACGTTGATGCCTTTTGTGGCAGGATTCCACAGAGTGCTTTTGCAAGGCATTATAGCGATTTTAGCACTGAGCTATTAAAAGAAAGTTATAATAAGCTTCTGAAATTATGAATAGAAATATTAATATAAATGATAAATGAATATCAGTAAATGTGGTATTAATCCGCTATAATAAACCTCAATCATATAAAAGAAGAAGCAGAAGGATAAATAACTTTGAAAATAATGAAAAAGGGAATATCGTTTTCAGCGAAGGATGACTCAACACCTGATAAAATCGGTTCTTCAAGAAAAGATTTTTATATTGCATTAGTGGCTCTAATAGTTTCAGTAACTTCAGCGGGCATTTCTTGGACTGTTTATTTGCATCAACAAACTATTGAGGAATCTGATTTGCAAATAGGAGTTCCTCAAGGTAGTGATGATTCTATAAGGATTCCCTTAGTTAATGGGTATTATGCTAGATATCCAGCACTTATTGTTTCGTATCGTGGCTGGTTGAATGGAAAAGAAATTATTTTGACAGAAACCCCATATATTGAGACTAATGAGACTCAATATCCTAAGAACTTTAGATTTGTTGAAAGAGATAAACCTATTTATATTAATCTAATATTCGCAGAGCCTCCTTATTTCAATGTATCTGTGAATGATCCTCTCAATACAATAAAATTAGTTACTCCAAAAATTAACCTTAAAGAAGAAAAAAATGATTTGTTGATGGAAATTCATTATCATGATTTCAGTAAGAAGGCTACGTGGACAATTAATCCAAAGTTTGAAATTACTGTTTTAAATGGAAAAATAATTTATGTTGATCTAATTGATATTAATAGAAGTAAAATAAAACAAATAAACTAAGGTTGAAAAGATTATCTTAAAGAACTGAAAATTTTCCCTCTCTTGATAAACAGCATATTTACCATACCAGAAAATTTCTTCCAAGCTAATAACTCGGTTCAAATCCCAATCGGTGCATTTAACTATTCTCGATATTTAATCTCAGGAGAACCTGATAATATCCCCATATCACATGCGCTTTCAAAAAATAATAAATCTCAGAAGAAACCCCATCACTTCTGATTTTTCTAATTATTGCAGGTATATCCAGTTCCACAGGGCAGTTCTCTTTGCACCTGCCGCACGTGAGACAGAACTCAAGTTTCTCGTTTTTCTCATCGCTGTAAAGTGAATGATACGCAATCCCCCTGCCCCCAAGCTGGTTATCGCTTCCGAATTCATTCCCGATTGTGTTATACATGGGGCAATGGAGAAGGCAATTCCCGCATCCGATACAGTAAAGGAGTTCCTTGAATTCGGTCTTTGCCATCTCACTTCGCTTATTATCAAGCAATATCAATACAATCTCTGAAGAACCGTGAACCCCTTTGATAAATTTTTTCTCCACATCCGCGGTCTTGCTCACTCCGCTTATCACTTCCACAAAAGAAGGAATTATCGAGCCTGTGGCATTGTAGCTCAGGATTTTTAGCATGTTCATGGCAGATTCGATATCAGGATATATCTTGTCGATTGAAGTTACGACAATATGTTTTTCCTTCCGCATGACCTCGTAGATATTCCCTTCATTATGCGCCATCACAATCGAGCCTTCCTCCGCAGTTATGGCATTTGCGCCCGTGATGCCGATTTTTGCCCTGCTCAGGCTGGAAACCACATCGGCTTTCACTATTTTTACAATTTCCTCAGGGTCATCTTTTATGGGAATATTATAGTATTTTGACAGCCCCTTTGCGATTTCTTTTGCAGAAAGGTGTGTCACCGGACCTGTGGGATGCGATGGTTTTGCGTCCAATACCTGTAAAATCCTGTCCCCAATGTCGGTTTCTACTACCGTTAATCCTTTTTCCTCAAGGGCTTTTGTCAATCCGATTTCCTTTGTAACATTGGATTTGGATTTGACAACAAGTTTTTCACTCCCTAGCTCGCCAAGGATAATATCAATAGCTTCCTGCTTTTCCTTCACAAGATGGACTTTTATTCCGTTTTTTTTAAGGCGCTCAATTGCAGCCAGAAGAAGCTCGTTGTTCCCGACACAGGATTTCCGCGTTGAGATGAGCTTTAATTTTTTCCCGGAAAAGTCATGTGGCGGGTTTTGAGCCTGCCTTTCCTTCACTGAATTAAAAGCTTTTCGAAGGGCAATGACTTCTTCAAAGTTCATGGTGTTCTCTTAATGTGTTTACCAGGACATTATTTCCTGTGTGCCGTATATAGATTTCCTGATGAGGCAGGTGTAAAATCCTTTGGTGTTATTAAATCAAAAAGGAAAATAGCCACTGAGACACGGAGACCACAGAGTCATTATTTCTCTGTGTTCTCTGCGCCTTCGTGGCTAATATTTTTCATCAAAAACCAACTATTTTACAGTCCCCTGACAACCAATTTCAGAACATATATATCCTGAACCTGTCTCTAAACTCCAATAATGGGCATCAAGGAAAACGCGATAAGGCAATTCGGAAGCAGGGCTGAAGCATACTCGAAAGGGAATATCTTCGTGGATGGTGTTCATCTCTCCGAAATAGTGAAAAGGTCTGGGGTGACAAAGAACGACCGCGTTCTTGATGTAGCTACAGGCGCGGGTTTTCTCGCGCTTGAGTTCGCAAAAAATACGAAAATTGTAATCGGCTGCGACATCACGCGCAACATGCTCATGAAAGCCATTGAAAAGCAGGAAAATTCAGGACTGGACAATACCGGATTCCTGCTTTCGGATGTGGAATCGCTTCCATTTCCTGATGAGAGCTTTGATATAGTCTCGTGCAGGTTCGCATTCCATCATTTCCCGGACCCGGGCAAGGCCCTGGCGGAAATGAAACGGGTCTGTAAAAAACGTATAATCATAGTTGACGGCGTCTCATCCGAAGACCGCGATAAGAGCCTGTTCCATAACCATATCGAAAAGCTCCGCGACCCTTCGCATGTCAGGATATATGCGCTTCCTGAAATGGAAAAAATGGTCAAAGATACCGGGGCTGTTATTTCAGATTTGACGCACAGGGATATCCCGCAGGATTTCGGGGACTGGATGAATCGGGCTGGAACCGATGCAAAACAGGCAAAAGTCATTGAAGATTTGATGAGGCAGAGCGTGGACGATGATAAAACAGGCTTGCGGGTGAAGCTTGAAAAAGGAAAGCTCGGGTTTACTTATGACACGGTTATCCTGATTGCTGATGTCCGCAGATAAGCCAAAAAAATTTTATCTTCAATCCAATCCTCTCATGTCATTCCTGATTTGTTGACAGAGCTGGATTTCGATTTAGTTACACGGATTAGAGCAAAATTTGGATTGTTCACATCCCGCCTTAAAACGAGCCTGACGTTATCTCCTTCGACGAAATCACTTATTCGAATTCCATTTAAATTTTCCAGACTGTAAACCACAATTCTTACAGGCATAACGCCAGGAATTTCTTCCTGCTGGACCGTAATATAGTTGTAATCATAATTTACAGATACTATTGACCCATTTACTTCGTATGCATCGTTTGATGGATTCTGGGCATTCAACGATGAAGGTGCGACCAGAGCAACATAACTGAAGTAAAAAAGAGCAATAACAATTATTGATAGACTGATATAAGAAACAATCTTTCTGTTCATATTCGGAACCTTTGTATATATCGACGCCGATACAATCATCGACAGTATGAAAACATACAACATGCCGGCATACACATCCACAGGTTTGTAATCCCACGGGATTGCGGTTACCCTCTGCATTCCAAGAATATAGAACAGGAGCATTATAACAATAGAAGTCGCAAGGCTTGCAATAAAACTGTAATAACCAGATTTTTTCTCCATGATTTTCACCCTTTTAATTTGATGCGCTTCATGAGCAGCGTGTTCATCGTCACTGTGACAGAACTTGCAGCCATCGCCGCGGCTGCAATTGCGGGATTGAGCAGGAACGGCGGGTTTGTGAATGGGTACAGGATGCCTGCAGCTATCGGGATACCCACAGAGTTATAGAAGAAAGCCCAGAAAAGGTTCTGCTTTATTTTATTGAGCGTAAGCCTGCTCAGCCTGATAGCCTTCGCCACATCGCGCACGTCGTTCTTTATCAGCACAATCTGGGCTGATTCGATGGCCACATCAGTGCCGCTCCCTATGGCTATGCCGACATCAGACTGCGCAAGAGCAGGGGCATCGTTTATCCCGTCACCAACCATCGCCACCTTTTTGCCTACATTTTGGAGTTTCTTGATCTCGAGAGCCTTATCCTCGGGAAGAACCTCTGACAAAACCATGTCGATACCCACCTGTTTTGCGATTGCATCTGCGGTTCTTTTGTTATCGCCTGTTATCATGGCAACAGAGAAACCCATATCATGCAGCTCACGCACAGCTTCGGCAGAATTTTCCTTAAGGGTATCCGCAACCGCGATTATACCCGCTATTTCGTTATCCAGCGCAACGAGCATGGCAGTCTTCCCCTCATGCTCAAATTCCTCAAGCTTTCCCGAATGCGGTGCAATGTCCATTCCGTACTCGGTCATAAGCTTTCGCGTTCCGATAAGCACTTTTTTCCCGCCGTATTTTACCTCAACGCCGCGTCCCGGTAAGGCATTGAACTCCTCTGCGTCCGGCACGTCTATACCGCGTTCTTTAGCGCCTTTCAGGATAGCTTCACCGAGCGGATGCTCCGAACCCTTCTCGGCTATGGCTGCAAGTCTCAGCACATCGTTCTGGGCGCCTTTTATTGCTATCACATCCGTGAGCGCGGGCTCGCCTTTTGTAAGCGTGCCGGTTTTATCGAAGACGATGGTATCCAGCTTTTGCGCCTTCTCAAGTACCTCGCCGCCCTTGATGAGAATGCCGTTCTCCGCGCCTTTTCCTGTTCCCACCATGATAGCGATGGGCGTCGCCAGTCCCACAGCGCACGGGCAGGAAATGATGAGCACAGTTATGGAAATCAACAGCGAGAAAAGGAAAGGAGAAGTCAGCCCCAACCCGTAGGTCGCAGGCACGCTGAATTTCTCAAAACCTATGAAGAACCAGAAGAAAAACGTAAGCAGCGCAAGTATATGCACAGCGAGAATGAAATGCCCCGCCACTATATCGGCAAGTTTCTGAATCGGAGCTTTGCGGGTCTGGGCGTCTTCCACCAGTTTGATAATCTGCGAAAGTGCGGTGTCTCTGCCTACCTTTGTCGCTTTGAACTTTATCATGCCTGTTTTGTTCATGGTGGCGCCGATTACCAGAGAGCCAGCCGTTTTCTCCACAGGTATGCTCTCTCCGGTAAGCATGGATTCATCAACCGCCGTGAGACCATCGACAACACTTCCATCGACAGGTATTTTTTCCCCCGGTCTCACAACAACAATATCATCGACCTTCACATCCTCGACAGGAATCTCTTTCTCCTCCCCGCCAACGATTATGCGGGCTGTTTTTGCCGCAAGCCCCATAAGCTTCCTTATCGCTTCCGAAGTCTTTCCTTTGGTTATCGCCTCAAGATACCGCCCCAGAACTATGAACATGATAAGCAAAGCGACAGTATCATAGTATGTCATTTTGTATGCCTCGCCAAGATTAAGGTTCAAAAGGCCCTGGAATGTGGCAACAACACTGATGGTATAAGCCGCGCCTGTTCCTGTTGCTATCAGGAGATTCATGTCGGTCATGCCGTGTTTTAAGCCTTTATAAGTGCCCTCAAAAAACTGCCGCCCGGGGAAAAGCATCACGATAGTGGCAAGGATGAAAAGAACGTAATCGTTTTTCAGTATACCGGGCACGAATGCCCATCCCATGTTTCGTCCCATGTCGCCAAGGGATATCGGGACTGCAAGGAGAACCGCAATGATAAGATTAATCCTCTGTTTCTTTATTTCCTCTTCGCGCGCCCTTTGCTCCCTATCGGCGTCTGATTTTTCCAATTTCTCAGAAGCCGTGTAGCCCACGCTCTCAATTGTTTTTATCATGTCTGATACTGAGATGTGTTCAGGGTCGTAGGCAATCCTTGCCCGCTCAAGCGGAAAACTGACATCAGCAGAAATAATACCGCCTGTTTTCTTAAGAGCAGTCTCAATATTAAGCGCACAGGCAGCGCAGTGCATCCCGCCAACCTTGAGCGTGATATCGCTCTTGGCGACGCCGTATCCCAGGGAAGTGACCGCATTTTCTAACCTTTGGGGCGTCACCATTGCAGCGTCGTATTCCACGCTTGCTTTTTCAAACGAGAAGTTAACTGAGGCGTCTTTAACACCGGTTGTCTTTTTAAGCGCCGTCTCTATGTTCTGGGCGCACGAAGCGCAGGTCATTCCTGTAATCTTCAAAGAGATTTTTTTTATCCCGCTTTCTTTAATCTCAACCTTTTCAGGTATAACCGCCTGCTTTACCGGAACAGGGCAGGCTTCCCCATCATCGATTACCTCATACCCTGAAGAAGCGATAGCCGCTTTTATTGTCTCAAGGTCTGTTACATTTGTGTCAAACGACACCTTTGCCTCGCCTTTCTTAAAGTCCGACCTGGCTTTCGTCACCCCTTTAACACTCATTGCGGCTTCAGTCACTGTTTTTTCGCAATGGCCGCACATCATGCCTTTGATTTTAATGACAGCGTCTTCCAATGATATACTCTCCAGATGTATTTGTGTACTTGATAATATTATACTTATCAGTTATGTTAGTTCTGGTTAAAAAATAAGAAAAATATCGAATTGAATCTTAATTTCTCAAAAAAAAACAAAGAATTTTTATGCGATATCCTTTGTAGTATCTATCTGGACACCGTCTCCGACCTTGAACCTGATCATTTCTATCGATGGGACTCTTCCCCTTATTTTCGGTATTGAAAGCCGGTTAGAAATCTTTTCAGCATTTTTTTCAGAATCTACATCAAAAATTACGTCACAGGATTTTAATATTTCATTTTCAAGGTTCTTTTCATGTGTATCCTTGAGGCCGTATAAAAAAGTCAGGCAATTGACGCATTTTGTTGCCTCGTATATCAAATTGATGAGCCGTTTGATTAATCCCGGATTAACGTTCAGGTTCAAGTAGAAAGAGAACGAGTCAAAAATTATGTTTATATCCTGTTCTTCTTCAGCCAGTATTTTTTTCAGGTTATATTCTGTAAATTCCACTATCTTGGCATCGACGAATTCATTGCCAATATTATCAACCATATCTCCATGGGACGAGATATAATACTCACTGTATATATCCACAAATGTAATATCATCAGTTTTAAAACCAAAATTCCGGATATCATGCATTACATATACCGGGCGCCTTTCATTTGAGAAATAATAGCTTTTGCGGGCCTGCGTGAATTGGAATAAGAAAACTTCAGCCATAGAGGTTGCAGTGGCGTGTATATAGGCAACAGAACCCGACGGCAATCCGCCTCCGAGTGTACGGTCAAGAATAGCTATCCCGGTGGTTCGATTTTGTTTTTCGGGAACCCCATTCAAGATTGAAACTGCCAGCGGGTCATTACTCTGGGAAGGTTTTTTATTGACAGTCCCTGCTAAAGATATTCTTTTTCCGTTTGCCATTCTTTCCCTTTTTTGAATATACAGTTATTTTTCAACCTTGATATAGTTTACTAAAAATACATCATCATAATGATGAGATTAAAATAAGGTTTTAGGTTTTTGTTCCTTTTTCTTTATATTTCCGGATTTTTTCAAGGAACCCAAACACATTTCCATGCCTTTAATCGCCATTTGGCTTTCAGGATTTAATTCAAATGCCATTTGATAACTGTTGAGAGCATCCTTAATATTCCCTTTTTTATAAAGCGCATTGCCTTTATTATTTAAAAATACATAATCTTCCGGGTCGATCTTGAGCGCTTTATCATAGCAGATTATTGCCTCCTCGATTTTTCCTGATTTCGCAAGAGCAAGACCTTTATTGTTCCAGGCTATGGTATTTTCAGGATCTATCAGAAGCGATTTATTGAACGAATCGATTGCATCTTCATATTTTTTCATGGAATACAGCGCATTCCCGGTAACAAGGTGATCTAAAGCTTTTTTGGCTATTTCATGAACTAGCGCAGGCTTTTTCTGTTGAGCTTTCGGCGCCGGTTTTTCTATCTTAATAATTGTTCTTTCAGGGGGCGGTTCGATAAATTCTTGTTCCTCGATACTCTTAACGGGAGCAGGTTTGGGTTTAATTGTTTCCGGTTCAGGTTGCGGAGGTTTAGCGACAGCATGTTCAACAGGATGATGTTTGATTTTCTGTTCCTTGAAACTCTCAATAGGAGTTGGTTCAGGAATTATGGCAACCGGCTCCGCTTCAGGGAGTGGGGGCTTAGTAACCGGCTCTTGCGATTCCTCTTTCTCACTCTCAACAGGAACAGGTTCAGGACTACTGGCAACCGGCTCCGGTTCAGGGTGCGAAGGTATGATGACCTGCTGTTCAACGACCTGCGATTCTATGAATTCCTGTTCTTTAAAGCTCTCCGCAGGAGCAGGTTCAGGTACTTTCGCAACCGGCGCAGGTCCGGGTTTTGGAGATTCAATAACCTGCTGTTCAACGGATTGCGGTTCGATAAATTCCTGTTCTTTGATACTTTCAGGAGGTGCGGGCTTTTCAACTACTGCCTCTTGCACAGGTTCAGGCTTCGGAGGCGTAATGACCGGTTGCTCAATAACCGGCGGTTCGATTGCAGGAGCCGCCCCCTCCTCTTTCGGTATGGTTGAGGCAATCTTCTGTAAATCGACTGTTTCAGCGCTCTGCTTCATTTTTGCAAGAGCGAGCCCTTTATTGCTCCATATCTTCTCAACTTTAGGGTTTATTTCAAGAGCCTTATCATAGGATTCTATAGCCTGGGCGAACCTGTTAAGTTTTACGAGAGCCAATCCCCTGTTATTCCATACTGTCTCATCTCCGGGATTGATTTCGATTGATCTGTCATACGCACGAAGGGCTTCTTCAAAATTGCCGCTCTCAAAATACACATCGCCCTTGCTGCACCATGCGGCAGCGTCAGTGGGATTTTTTTCAAGCAATTTATCATAACAGGCAATTGCCTCAGGCAGCCGCCCGAGCTGGGCAAGCGCAATGCCTTTATTATACATCACTTCTTCGTCATCAGGTTTTAGTTCAATTGCTTTATCATAACATTGTATGGCTTCTGCATATCTCCCGGTTCTTGCAAGCGCAAGCCCTTTATTATTCCAGACTTCGGTTAATTTTGGGTTTATCCCGAGGACTTTATCATAATACTTAATAGCCTCTGCATACATGCCGCTCTCAACCAGCTCATTGCCTTTATTGGCCAATACACTCGCATCCGCGCCCCCATTCAAAGGCCCATCCGCATCAACATTTTCACTTTCGGAAATGGGTTTCTTTTTCCTGAAAATCGTCTCAAATCCCATATCTCATACCTTAAATATAATGAGCCAATCAATATTGCTTATCCTATTTAATGTTTATTTAAATTTAACGAGAGTTGCGCATCATATAGGGATAATTTTTATGCCGGTAAAAATAAACATAGATAAATCAAAAATTGGTAAAAACACAAGGAAATAGAAATGACAATCCAGATAGATGACCAGGGATGGGGTACGCCGGTTGGAGGTGTGGGTATCATAGTAGTGAGAAAAGAGACGGGGGAATTGCATTATGATATAGTCCCGATAGAGCATTTTGGAAAAGAAATGTTCAAGAAGAAGACCTATAATGCGGGGGCGCAAAACATAGTTGAGAAGGGTTTCCTCAAACTGAAAGTCCGGCATGATGAGGATATCGAGATATGCTCGGGCTGTATCCACGACAAGACAATCGAGTGGCTGAAAAACGAGGGCTATAAATTCACAGTTATGAAAATTGACGGTATTGCCCAGCAGAAAGGGGAATCGATGTTCATCGAATATCTCCGCACGCTTGGCATCCCGAATCCGCCCGCTATCGTCGGGGAAACAGTGGATGAATATAAAGCGCAATTTTTCTATATCATGGATTGGGTAAGAGAAGACCCGGAGGGAAGGAAGCATCTTTGCAAAACCGGGTGGAAGTATTTCAAGAAATTCTATAAAGATAAGAATAAAGATTAAGAGTATTATGGTCAAAAATTGTATCCATGTAGCTTCCCTGAACAAAAATAAGATAAACGCGGTTTGCGAGGTTTTTCCCTCCTATCGGGTTAAGGGAATGGAATGCAGGTCAGGCGTCAGGGAGCAGCCTCTTTCTCTTGATGAGATAATAGAGGGCGCGGTATTCAGGGCAAAATCGGTTTTTGGTGATTGCGAATATTCTGTTGGAATTGAAGACGGGATAGCGTCTGTGCCGCAAACACGAAGCGGATATATGAATTTTTGCTGCTGCGCCGTGTACGATGGAGAGCGGGTATTTCTGGGTCTTGGACCTGCTTTTGAGTACCCGCCACAATGCACCAGAAGGGTAATCGAAGAGGGGATAACGATTTCGGAGGCATTCCTGCCAGTCTCAAACAAGCCCGAAATCGGGTATGAGGAAGGCATTATCGGCTGGCTTACCCGCGGAAAAATGAGCAGGAAGGATTATACAAAAATTGCAGTGGAGATGGCAAAAATACAGATGGATAATGCCGCGCTTTATAAGGTTTGACCTCAAACGGGGCACACAGGCGCCGGGCATCCGCCTGCATATTCGTCATCCGCAGATACAAACTGATCAAGCCTGTCACCAAGGTATAACACCTGCTGCGCCTTGCTCCCGTACCTGTAAACAGTAATTCCCTTGCATTTTAATTCATAGGCGAGCATGAACGCTTTTTCAACTTCCTTGATATCCACATCGTTTGGAAAATTGATGGTCTTAGATACTGCGTTATCCGTATATTTCTGGAAAGCCGCCTGCATCCTGACATGCCAGGCGGGCGCGATGTCAAAAGCGGTCACAAACACGCGCTTTATATCATCGGGAACATCTTCAATTCCGGCGAGCATTCCCTGCTTTGCGATTTTCATCATCAGCTCCTCGCTGTAAAAACCACGCTCTTTCGCCACCGCCTCAAAATACGGGTTTATTTCAAGGAGTTTAGTGCCCTCCATGACGTTACGCACGAAAGAAACAGCAAACAGGGGCTCAATACCGCTTGAACAGCCTGCGATGATGCTGATAGTACCCGTGGGTGCGACAGTTGTCACGGTGGAATTGCGTATTTGTTTTTTATACACGCTTCCCGGGAAGTTCGGGAAAGCACCCCGCTCAGCCGCAAGTCTTTCTGAAGCGGCATGGGATTTTTCCTGGATGAATTTCATTATCTCTTCGCCTGTTTTGAGGGCGTCTTCAGAATCGTACGGTATACCGAGCTGCACAAGCATATCTGCAAAACCCATTATCCCAAGACCGATTTTCCTGTTCGCCTTTGTAATTTCATCAATCTGGGGAAGCGGGTATTTGTTTATATCTATTACATTATCAAGGAACCTGACTGCATTGTTTATGATTTTTCCAAGGTTTTCCCAGTCTATTTTGCCATCCTTCACCATTTTCGCAAGGTTTATCGAACCCAGGTTGCAGGATTCGTAGGGCAGCAAAGGCTGCTCTCCGCAAGGATTTGTGCTTTCCATCTCCCCGATATTCGGTGTTGGGTTGTGCCTGTTGATTTCGTCTATGAACACAACCCCCGGGTCGCCTGTCCTCCACGCCATTGTTATTATGAAGTTCCAGATATCCTTAGCCCTGACCTTCTTCACATATTCTTTGTTCCGCGGGTTTATTAACCCGTATTCACCGTCTTCCCTGACGGCTTTCATGAACTTATCATCCACAGCTACCGAGATATTGAAATTGGTAAGAAAACCTTCTTTTGTTTTTGCAGTGATGAATTCAATGATATCGGGGTGGTCTGCCCTGAGAATCCCCATATTGGCGCCGCGCCGCTTTCCTCCCTGCTTTATGATATCCGTGGTTGTGTCGAACACCCTCATGAAAGAAACCGGCCCTGATGCGACTCCTTTTGTGGATTTCACAATATCTCCCGAAGGCCGCAGACGTGAAAATGAAAAACCCGTCCCTCCACCTGACTGCTGGATGAGCGCCATGCTTTTTACAGCGTCAAAAATACTCACAAGCGAATCCTCAACAGGAATGACAAAACAGGCTGAAAGCTGCCCCAGGTCTGTGCCTGCGTTCATGAGCGTCGGGGTATTGGGCAGGAATTCAAGGTTTACCAGCATGTTGAGGAATTCATCCTCGGATTCGGGATCAAGAGCCACGGCTTTTGCGATGCGCCTGAAAAGCTGGAGCGGTGACTCGATCACGTCCCCATCCTCATCTTTTAACAGGTAGCGCCTTTTGAGGACTCTTACGGCATTAACGCTTAACTTCAGTTCATCCTTTACTCCGAGAAATTCCTTGGCTTTCCGTATCTGTGAGCGCTTTTCCCTGTACAGGATGTATGCTTTCGCAACGCCGGTATAGCCGTTTTTAATCAAAACCTCTTCGACCGCATCCTGGACATCCTCAACTCCCGGGATTCCCGTGATTCTTGTTTCAAGAAGCTCGACTACCTGCTTTGCAATATCCTCTGCCCGTTTACCATCCTTGCTTTTTGTGGCGATAAAAGCCTTAAAAACTGCATTGGCTATCTTGGCGCTGTCAAAATCTACTATTCTTCCGTCCCTTTTTTTGATTTTTTCAATCATTTTTAACCCCTTGTTATGGACACTATAATATTATTAGTGGTTGTTAATAACTTAAACCTTGAGGCTTTTTGTTATGCAGGGGTTCTTGATATCTGGGAAAAATATTATAAAAATTGTAACATTAAATTTCTGGCGCCGGCAGGAGCGGGGGATTGCTCTGAAGCTTGCAGGCCTTGCGAAATGGGGAGGCTTCCGCAGTCTATTGATATATACAGGTATGTGTTCTTAATCGGGTTGCGCTGGTTAATAAAACAGCCGGAGGAACACGGATTCGACGGATACGGACGGATTTTTTTCAGTCGTGTAAATCCGTGCTCTCTTCGTTCCACATCTCAAAAAGGGAAAGCTTTCCAGTGATTTTATTTAATCGCAATAATTAAAATATGGCGCCAAAATTGATTTTATCAAATAATTTCTAGTTATTCAATGTTAAATTTTGTCTTTGTTCTAAGTTTGATATTTCATTAATCATTATATTTTTTAAATCATTAATTTTTGATTTATTTAATGGAACTCCGAGTAACCCTATTTGATTTATAACTTTATTATGCTGATTAGTATAAATTAAAAATTGAAAATTTACTTGATTAGATGGATAGCATAAGATTCCGATTTTATTCTTATTTAGGTCGAATGAGCAGTATGATAAGATCTGATGGATATCATGTCTGTGTTCTTCTTTTAGAAAATCGCTAATACTGGTAGTATTATACAAGTGAGACTTATATTTAGCATCAATAAAAATCATTAAATCATCTTTGATTAGCATTGCGTCTGGTTCTAAATGTTCTAAAGACCAAACCGGTGAAAAATGGGACAATTTTTTCAACCGGTAATTGGTTAATAAGTGACCCCCTATTTCAGAGGAAACAGTTTTAAAAATATATTGAACATACTTTTCAAAAACATCTGAAAAATCAACTCTCCAAGCTTTATTTATTTGTATATTATTTTGAAGAATTTTATTTGCTTGAATTTTAACATGCTTCACAATAATAGGGTCAGAATTTTTAATTTTTATTATTTTTGCTTCAATTGCCTTGAAATCTTTTAATTTATTGTCTAAATAACTAATTAATGAGTCTACAGATAGACGAATTTTTTGGGGAGTATTTACTGAATAAATTTCATTTTTTGCGATTTCATACACATATTTTATTTCAAAATATTCAAGATGAAACTCGGATAAAATATTTTCTCTGCAAGGAAATTTAAGTTTATTTGCCGGATCAAATTCGCGTTTTAAATAATTATTCCAATTAATCTGAGACTTTGGAAAATCATAGATTTTTTCATTAGTTTGGAATTTTTTCCAGTTAGCTTTTACTAAATCATTTAATAACTTTAAGTATTGAACAGCTTCAAAATATAATGGCGGACTAAGGTTTCTACCGGAAGCGAGAGGCATAGTATCTTTAAATTCCGGTTCGATTTCCTTATCAATTAAATCTATTATTTCAATATAATCTGCAAATCTGTCTTTGCGAGCTAAAAACCTTGGAGATACAACAAAATCACCGATTTGTTTTCCCGTATCTGGTGATCTTAATGGAATAGTTCCAACAAATTTGTCGGTTCTAAATGATAATGTTGTATCACTATCGCTACCAGAGATTATCGGAGTGACGTTTAGAAAATCGAAATTAACTCGGTTATATTCAACAAATTTCTGTAATGCTTGTCCAATATATCTTTTATCAGAACCTTTGAACCATTTGTCATGAAGGTAACGACCAGAAATGTTTGTTGAACTTTCGGTTAAACAAGGCATTTCAAAAAATATATCTTCACTCAATTTCATTTAAATAACGTATCCCCGATTCTTGTTGAAAAGTATTCGTTGAATTCTTCTTTAGCTTTTAACATAATTCCTTCTGAAAGATATTCTCTAATCAAAGGAAATAATTCATAGCGAATTCTTTGATCCATTTCTTCTTTTGAATCTGCTATAAAATAAGCATGCCCTGGTTGTAAATTCAGTTCTTCGCTACTTGCATACCAATCAAATATTTCTTGAAACTTTAAGAAATCATCTTTGAAAAAATTCTTCGTTTCAAGTAATCTTGGTTTTAATTTATACCAAGCAAAACGTCTTCGTAAAGCGAAATCAACAACTGCAAGACTCCTATCGGCGGTATTCATCGTACCAATAACATAGAAATTTTTGGGAATTTCTTTGAGAGAAAAACCATTACAAACGTCAATATTTATGGAATTTTCATCCATTTGATATTCAAATAAATAGAAAATTGGACCCA
The DNA here is from genome assembly GCA_026552835.1 of Candidatus Methanoperedens sp. The sequence goes on along the minus strand of JAPMTY010000086.1, from coordinate 4,908 downwards.
ATATATTTGATAAATTTGCTCTATTTAATTCATCAATGATAAGTAGAACCTTCTTTGAAGGATTACTAATTGCAAATTGAAGAGCTTGTGAGAATATACCTTTTTGTTCTTGATAGTTTAGGTTTGATTGATTTAGATTTGGTTTGATACCATATATAAAATCTGAATAATTTGTTTCAGCATGGAATTGCGTGAAAAATATCTCTGCATCGAATTTTGCTCCGATTTTTTTTGCCAACATTGTTTTACCTGTACCAGGAGCGCCCTCTAGGATAACATATTTTCTTGATAGTATTAAATTTAAAACGTCTTTTTCGTCGTCGGGAGATTCCGTCTTCTTAACAGCTGAAATTGCTGTGGTTTTAGCTTTTCTATGTTCATTATTTGATGGCCATTTCCTTAATTCGGCATATCCTGCAACAAAAGCCGAAATAATTTTTTTGCCTTCAGCACTTGTTGGATCCTCTACAATTTCACAAGCAGGTAGTACCTTAGAGTATGTTTTTAATGTATTCTTCAAATGAGGTAATTTAGCCAAGAATGGTCGTGGCAATCCATTTTCAATATCAAGAAATGATGTTTTGAAATACCCCCTTGAACTAATTAATGAGGAAAATAATCTTCTTACTCCTGGGAAACTAGCTAACTCATAATCATTTTTGAATCCCAGTGAACCAATACCCAAACAAACTAACCATGGTTTTTCATCTTTATCTGGTAAAATAGTAAGAGAAAAATCATGGTATGGTCCCGAATTATCTTCATCTGGAGAAATAAAACCAAAATATGCTCCACCTTGTGTCAAAGCTTCAATACCGGTGTTATTTCTTTCTACATAATCTTTTAATAACTCGTTATCATTTTTCGCACCAAATCTTGCAGCTTCCTCTCTTATGAATGTTCTTATTTCCTCAATTTTTGACATAATCGCATGAGTATAGTTCACATGAGTATAAATATTTCTCGTCATATACTTTTATACTCACATAAAATCCGCCAGCCCCTTCTGCTTCACCTCTCGCTCTCAAACAGTGACATAATCGTAAGGTGCTTTCACCCACCAACAACCTCCACCACACTCCTCCCCAAAAAATCCTTATCAAAAGTCGCTATCTTCTTTCTCCTTACCTTATCGCTCGCATCATCCCAATCATTTAACAAAAAGCCCGCATTTGCATGAACCTTTTTTTCGTATGTCAAGAGTCCTGTGGATACAGGGACAAATTAAATCCCTGTCTTTTTCAGTGTTGCCTGTAACCTGACGGCAGCCGCAATACTGTACTCCGTATTCCCTCTTATTCTGCGCAAGACCTTTTATTGCCTGAACGACAATATCATAATCAGAATTCAATTTCAACCCGTTCTTCTCTGCGTAGTCCTTTGCCCATTCGTAAATCTGGCCTTCAATATCATCCAATTTAACCACTCTTTACTTTCTGTGCGATACTTTTGCCAAACTCCCTGCACTTTTCCAATCCAGCCTCATCAGGCTTTTCGTGAATAAGAAGACCTTCCAACGTCTCCATCCCGAAGCCTTTCAACCTGTTCGTGATAAGTTCAACAACTTCAGGAGACCAGCCGTATGAACAAAAAGCTGCCCCTACTTTACCCTTCATGCCCGCATCTTTTACTAATTCAATGAAAACCTCAAGGGCAGGCATGATTTCATGATGATAAGTTCCCGAACCGAGAACCAGGCCGTCAATATTTTTGATATCCTCTATCCTTGCCTCATGGACATGCGAGATTTTTACATCCACTTTTTCTGACTTTATTCCTTCTGCTATGGCTTTTGCCATCATCTCGGTATTATGCGTTGCAGAATCGTATATTATTGCCACTTTTGCCATATTATTCCCCTGATAAGCGTTTGACCTTTAACGCCAATAAGGTTTTCGCAGTTCGATATATGCATTATGCGCAACCGTAGCCCCATGCGCGACCGCGACCACAACCAGTTGTAGGTCTGAGGCTATGTCTCCCACCGCATAAATCCCATCGATGTTGGTTTTCTGGGTTTTATCGGTCTTTAGGTACCCTTTCTCATCCATCTCAAGCCCGAGCTTCTTGAAAATCTCGGTGTTCGGAGTCAAACCCACAGCCAGCACAACCGAATCCACCACCTGCTGGATGGTTTCATCCTCTTTTAAGTCCTTCATGATGGCTTTCTCAACTTTTTCAGTTCCGGCTATTTCGAGAACCTCGGTATTATACAGCACCTTGATTTTATCTATCGCTTTCAGGCGCTCTATTTTCTGCGGCACCACCCTTAACTCATCCTTCCTGTGCGCTATGGTTATGAGGTCGGCGGTATCGGCAAGGGAAAGCGCGGCGTCAACTGCTGAATTTCCGCCCCCGACGACCAGAACACGTTTTCCCACAAAATTCTGGGGGTCCCTGACATAATAATATACTCCGCGCTCATTTTTACTGAATTTATCTTCACCCTTGATGTCGCTTGTGGATGGTGAACTGCCAGTTGCAAGAACGATGATCTTTCCTTTGTACTCGCCGCTTTCAGCTATGATTCTCTTATCCTGGGTGATTTCATTCACGCGTTCTTTTTTCATTTCCACTTTCAGTTTCTTTGCTTCATTCACCCAGCTTTCAACAAGGTCAGTACATGTTGATTTCTCACACAGCCCCGGGAAGTTCTCAATCATCTTGTTCGGGCATAACCATGAAAGTATCCCGCCCCAGTTTGAAGCTTCAAATATCGCGGTTTTAAGCCCCCTGTAGGCGCACAATATCCCTGTCGTCAGGCCGCCCGGGCCGCCGCCCACGATAATGACATCGAAATCGTATTTCTCAGCTTCGACTTTGGCTTTCTCCTCTTTTTTGGTCATGTAATCCTTTATCGCAGCGTGAAGGGCATCGGCTGCAAGATTTGAGCAGTGCATTTTGATAGGAGGCAGGCCGTCAAGTTCAGCCGCCACATCTCCCCTTGTAATTTTAAGAGCCTCCTCAAGCGTTTTACCAATAGCCATCTCTGTTATCATGCTGCTTGTTGCGATTGCAGAGCCGCAGCCGAATGTCTTGAACTTCACGTCTTTCAGGATATTGTTCTCGACTTTGATTTGTATCTCCATTAAATCCCCGCAAACAGGGTTCCCGACCCTTCCTATCCCGTCGGCGTCCTTAATCTCTCCCACATTGCGCGGGTTCCTGAAATGCTCCATTACTTTTTCTGAGTATTCGAATTGTTCTTCCATATTTTCACCCTTTTCTCGGATACAGCGGCGATAGTGCCCTGAGTTTCGCCACTACTTTAGGCACGGAATCAATGACATAATCAACATCTTCTTCGGTATTTGTTCTGCCAAGCGTGAGCAGGAGCGAACCGTGCGCTTCTTCATGCCTCAATCCCATTGCAATAAGCACATGCGAGGGTTCAAGCGTTTTCGTGGAACATGCCGAGCCAGTGCTTGCGGATATTCCAAGGTCGTTAAGCTGCAATATGATACTTTCACCCTCAATGAAACTGAACCTGAAACTTACATTATTCGGAAGCCGCTTTGTCCTGTGACCTGTGAGATATGTGTACTCTGTTTTCAGGATATTGTCCATCAGCCGGTCGCGCATCCTGATGAGCCGCGCGCCGTTATCAACCATTTCAGCCATTGCAAGCTCTGCCGCTTTTCCCATGCCGACAATTCCAGGGATATTCTCTGAGCCGCTTCTCATGCCGAATTCCTGCCCTCCTCCAAGCATGAAAGGCAGTATCCTCACTCCCTGTTTGACATACAGGGCTCCCGCGCCTTTTGGGCCATACATATCATTTGAAGAAATGGTAAAAAGGTCGATATGTTCCTTTTCGACACTAACCGGGACTTTACCGCATGCCGCAGTACCATCAACATTGAAAAGGATTTTCTTATCGGATGCAATTTCCCCGATTTCACTTATCGGCTGCACAGTCCCCACCTCACCGTTGGCATACTGGACAGAAATTAGAATGGTTTTTTCAGTTATTGCGTTCTTTATTTTCTCTGCATCCGCAAGCCCATCTTTGTCAACAGGAATATACGTTACCTCAAACCCGCTTCTTTGCAGGTCTTTTAAGGTATTCATCACAGACATGTGTTCAACCGAAGTTGTGATTATGTGGTTCCCTTTATCCTTATACCGAAACGCTGCGCCGCGCAGTGCAAGGTTATTTGATTCCGTGGCGCATGATGTGAAAATTATGCTTTTGGGGTTGGGCGCAGCAACAAGGTTTGCAACTTTTGTGCGCGCGGCTTCAAGTTCCCTTTTGGCTTTCCTCCCCGGCGAATGAAGGGAAGAAGCGTTCCCGACCTCTTTATCAAAATACGGCATCATGGCTTCAAGCACCCGTGCATCGACGGGCGACGCCGAACCGTAATCCATGTAAACCTGTCTCATTTTTTCACTCTTTGTGTTAGTAACGAGTTATCTTTGTATATCTTTTGAAACTTTGCGTTCTTTGCGCCTTTGCGGTGCAGTTTTCACCGCAGACACGCGGAAGTCGCAAAGACTGATTATATCCGCCTGTCCCTGCCTTCCGGTCCCTCGCATTCGGGGATATAGCAGGTCGCATCGATGAATGCGCACGCTTCTTTGCACGAAGGGCACCTGTCAGGCGGCGACGTGCTGCCTTCGAACTGGTAGCCGCACATGGAGCATTTCCACTGGATTTTCACACTTCCCTCCTAAAACCACATCGCCCCATCGGCATCAAGCACAAGGTCATTTAACGTGGCTGCGCCAACGATTTCGGCGGGGGGAATAAAATCTCCCTTTGCAAGATTGATGAGCTGGCAGCTCTGCTCGCAGACCATGAGTTTTACCCCTGCCTTCACGGTCTGGTCCATTACCTCTTTCAGAGAAGGGAATTTCCCGAGCTTAATTTTTTCCGCATTTCCTTTTTTAACGACAGTAATTCCCATA
>JAPMTY010000085.1 GCA_026552835.1 Candidatus Methanoperedens sp. | reverse complement strand
CGGGAATCTTTCTGCCCTTGCCACCTATTGCAGATGTTGCTAAGGTTTTCTCGATTCCTGCTAAGTCAACGGCTGCTGTTCGCTTAATACCGGTGACTATTTTTTTGATAGCGGCATTTCTCATCGGGCTTATGTCGTTTACATCGACGCCTGATTTGAGTTTTGCTCCTCTGTCGCTATATAGGTCTATTGTGTCAGCCACGTTTATTTACCTCCTAATTTTGTATTTCCAAGAAATTGCTCACTTGGAATCGATACAACAAACGAGCGACCACAACATGATAGAGTATAGAACCCAAAATAAGATAATTATGTTCTATTCATCCCAGTCACATTGTTTTTTATTGTATCGAACATCCATTACAATCCCTTGTACCACCTACCAATTCCTTTAAAGTACTTAAAGCTTACGAATCGTTCATGATAATACATTATAAAATAATTCGTGTCGACAGAGCATGGTTTTAATTAACAAGAAGCTTCTTTTTTGATATATTTATCCGCCACTTTCCACGCTGACATCACTCATTTCAGCGTTACCAGCTTCTTTCTGTTTTTCCAATACTTCGTTTACTTCGTCACGAGTTAATATTTTCTCACCGAGCTCTTTTTCCTCAACAGGATTTATTATTTTTAGAACCTCGGTTTTATAATACAGATTTGTCTTATCTACAAGAGCCCAGGTCCCTTCATCGTCAGAAACGATTTCAATTACATTGCCTTTCGTACCTGTATTTATATATTGTACAAAACTTCCCGCATGCAAAGGGTTTCCAGCCGAATCGGATACCTTTATTTCACTCATCAGTTCCTATAATTGAACTGATTACTATTAATAATTACGGTCATAAGCCAATAGGTTTAAATGACTTTCTTACATTTCATGAAGCCATGGAAATACTTGCTGACATAGGAGGACGCCCAGGGCATGATTGCCGCGGCTTTTGCAGGTACTGTTATTTCAGGGGAGTAAAGGAAGTCCCTGCTTTTGGGTGCAAGCACTGCCTTCCCTTCCAGAAAGGATGCAATTACTGCACCAAAAATGTAAAAGAAGGCTATTCGAGCTTCAAACCGTTTTCCATGGTGGCGCAGGAAATACAGCATGCAATTTTTTTCAACAAGAACGTATCAAAATTCAACGTAAGCGGCGGAGGGGATGTGAGCTGCTATCCTGAACTCAAATCGCTTGTGAAATTCCTCTCGCAATTTAAAAAGCCAATACACCTTGGCTACACAAGCGGAAAAGGGCTGAATAAAGAAGATGCAATGTTTTTCATTAACCACGGCGTAAATGAAGTCACGTTCACTGTTTTTGCTACCGACCCTGAACTTCGGCGGACATACATGAACGACAGGACGGCCGAGGATTCACTTGAAGCACTTCGCACCTTTGCGCAGCAGATTGATGTATATGCCGCTTCGGTACTCATCCCGGGAGTAAATGACGGCGATGTTCTGTTAAAAACCTGCACAGACCTTGAGGAAATGGGCGTAAAAGGTCTCATCCTCATGCGGTTTGCCAATGCCGTAGAGCAGGGCTTGATCCTTGATAACGTCCCGGTGATAGAAGGGGTAATCCCTCATACTCTTTCCGAATTCAAGGCAATTGTTGATGATATAAACGATAAGTTCAAATTCCGCGTAACGGGAACGCCCCTTTACGACCCTGAAACCGGCTCGCCTTTTGCTATCAGGAATGAACCAGAAGCGCTTTTGAAACTGCCCAGGCTCACAAAAGAGGCTACAATAATAACAAGCGAAGTGGCTGCACCGTTGCTGGAAGATATTTTCGAGAAGCTGGGCGGGCTGGTGAGTGTCGTGCCTGTGAAAAAAGATGTTGGCTGCCTGATTACCATTGAAGATATAAAAGCTCTTGACCTGTCCCTAATAAAGGAGACGGTTTTATTTCCCGGGAGGGCGTTTGTCCATGACCCCGAGATTAAGAAAGTATTGACTAGCGACGGCATAGATAGATTGGTGCGCAGAGGACCAGACTTGCTGACAGTTGATGGGGAGATGAGTATTTCAATGACGAAGGATGAGGTAATAGCTAAGGAAATAGAGGCTTTTACCGAATTGATCCAGATGATAAATGTGCTGGGAACGACGCCTAAAAAACAGCTTTAATCCTTTTTATCCTTCTCTTCAGGAATCCCGCACACTTTGCATGACTCCGAAAGGTTCAACTTTTCTGCATCCATCGCCCGAGTGCCCTCGGCAAGCACCGCTGCATTGGACAATGACCCCGCAATCAATATGGCATCGAAAATCTCTTCTTTTGTGATTCCAAGGCGCTGCGCCACGCGGATATGCAGCTTGAGGCAGTGCTCGCACCGCAGCGCCGATGCAACGCCTATTGATATAAGCTCTACCGTTTTCGCATCGAGGCGCTTAAATTCCCTGACTATGGCATTCTCATAGATAACCTTGGCAACAAGCAGCTCAGGCGACTGTTTCATGAAATTCAGGATATATGGTACTTCCCCGTAAACTTTTTCAACCTCTTTCAATAATTCGTCGGCTGCATCATCCGGCTCTTTTTTCAGGATTTTTTCAATCTTTTGCAATTCCATGTTTCTAATAAAACGATTTCATTCCTATACTAAATAAACATTTGTATTTTTGCCATAAAAAATGGATTAGTCCTGTTCAATTCTTTCACCGTATGCAAAATTTGGTTTGATAAAACGGATTCTTATCTTAAGTTTCTCGCCTTTTTTTGCGTTATTTACAAATACAACAAAATCATTAATTTTGGCTATCCCGTCCCCATTGGCTCCCATGTCCTCGATGGTAACTGTATATTCCTCACCCATTTTTACCGCCCCTGAAAGCAATTCCCTTCCGATAACATATATCTCGGCGCTTTGCGCCCGGGAAGCCTCGGGGGAAAATGCTTTCACCTTCACAAAACTCTGCCGTACCTTATCCAGGAAATCGGGAAATAAATCACCCTGGAACACTTTCACTGCAAATTTTCCCCCGGGCTTTAATATTTTTCGTGCGCATTCAAGAGCAGAAGTAGCAAGGTCAATCGAACGGGCATGGTCGTAGCTCCAGTTTCCCGTGAGATTGGGCGCCGCGTCGCAGATAACTGCATCAGCACCAATTTTCTTAACTTTATCCCTGATTTTTTCAACCGTCTTATCAAGCCGGATATCCCCTTTTATTGTTTCCACGCCTTCCATCTTCTCGATCGGGAGTATATCCACGCCAACGACTTTTCCTTCCGAGAGTTCCTTTGCGACCTGGAGCCATCCCCCCGGAGCGGCGCCAAGATCGACAACAGAATCCCCTTTCGCAATAATTTTAAACTTTTCATTTATCTGTTTCAGTTTGAAAGCGGCTCTGGAACGATAGCCTTCGTCCTTTGCTTTCTTATAGAAATAATCTCTTCTGTCACGAGGCATTTTGTTTAGTCCCTATATACATCCATTGGTCATAAATGCCTTTTTCATCGGTATTGTCGACAAGTTTTCCTTTAATCCCATTTTCCTCAAGTGCGTTTTTTAGGATTTCAATTTCTTCGCGTTTATTTACTGTCAGCATGATATATCCTCCAGGTTTCAAAACTTTTACCGACTCGACCATCATTTTTTCCCAGATAGCTTTGTTGAAAGGATATATCGTGCCCAGCATAAAACCGACTATGGTATCAAATTCATTTTCTGCAAAGAATAGAGAAAGCCTCGTTGCATCAAGAACAATCGTTCTCTTTGGGTCAAGAACATGATGCTCAAGCCCCTGGCATATCTGGCATTTATCATAATCTGTCGCCAGGGGATTGTATCCCATTTTATGAAGGGGCAGGGTTGACATACCGTTCCCACAGCATATTTCAAGGATATTCCCATTGAGTTTATGTTTATCCAGCAATCCTTCCAATCTGGCATTCCGGCTTTCAATATAAACCATTTCATAGGGCTCTTTTGAAATGTGGCAATTTTCGCATAACTGCCTGTTTACAAGTTCGATGGAATAATATTCTATAATTGCATTATTAAATTCGGCGGCAGTGACATTGTAAAATTTATTAAATTTTAAATCCTTTAAGATACTGGAAAATCTCCTACTGCTCTCATTAGGCGCAGGCTTTGAAGAAATGAGGTTTGTGAAAACAGCATGGAACTCTTCTGTTTCTTCGGTTTCGGGATTAAAAAGAACCAAACCTATAATATTATTGTTTTCATCATCAATCCCGCTAATCAAAGCATGCGGGTCTTTCCGGATGTTCTCCAGATATTGCAGGGATAACGTATTGTTCTTTAAGGATGCGTAACTTTCTTCAACAAAATATATGTTATCGTTGTCAGGACGACCTAAAATTTCATGGATTAGCATTATCGGATTGGTTCAATTCCCTTCATCCGGTTCGTCATCACGGTAGCTGGTATCGCCAATCATGGCCGCACTTAGGGAATCTATCCCATCAAGCCATTCAGCTACAAGTCCTTCAGGGATGTCATCAAGGTCTTTTTCCTTGATTTTCCCGCCAGCAAGGATGTTCGCTCCGATTTCTGCGATATTTCCTAGCGCTGCGCCCATATTATCCTCTTTTTCAGCAGCGATGGCGCTTTTTATCAATTTGTTAAGGGTTTTTGTTTTTTCAAATGCCTTCTCAACGTAACATTCACACGATGCAAAAACACCCATTAATGATAACTGGACGGATTCAATCATCATGTCAATATCTTCATTAACCGGTTCAACTTTTTTCAAGGTAATATTTTTAATTTCTGAAAGATACGCAAGAGCCGATTCTTTGCTAATTATATTCTTGTCATATTTTGCTATTATTTTCAAACATGCAAGAACCACATCATCTTCCATATATACAAAAACAGCGCCTTTTTGCTGGTCCTCTATCTTGAAACCGCTTTCCACTACTTTTTTTATCCAGTTGCTCCATCTCTCCTGCGTATAGAAGGGGATTACAATTTTTTGTTCTTGCATGATTTCTCCAATTGTTATGGATAGTACATTAATTTTTGGTCATTTTTATTTCAGGTGCCTGTCAATTTCTTTACTTTATTAATCAGTTCATTCTTACCGAATGGTTTTGTTATATAATCATCGGCTTTTAAAACATGAAGCCCGAGTAACTTATCTATGTTCTGGGCTTTGGCAGTCAAAATAGCAATGGGGAGTGCTGGATATTTTTCTTTGATTTTTCTGAAGACATCCCATCCGTCCATGTCCGGCATCATGATATCAAGAAGAACCAGGTCAAGTTTTGTAGTCCCAACTTTAGCTAAAGCGTCCATACCGCTTGCAGCAAGTATAGTTTCAAAACCGCCGCTCTCCAGGACCAATTTAACAAGCTCAAGAGTATCGGGTTCATCGTCAACCACAAGGACTTTTTTAATTGATGCTTTATTATTCATTCTTTCACCGATTTTGGCAATAAAATATGAAAGGTACTTCCCCTATTTTTACTTTCCGCCCAGATTCTGCCGCCATGGGCCTCAACAATATTTTTTGAAATCCATAGACCCAATCCCGCCCCTTCATATTTTCGCGTGTTGGACGATTCCACCAGGTAAAACTTGTCAAATATCCGAAGAAGATTTTCCTGGGGGATGCCTATTCCGGTATCGATTACTTTAACGTGTATGTTTTCAGCTTCCTCTTCTGCAGAAATTCTTATCTCGCCTTTTATTGTAAATTTAATAGCATTGTCCAAGATATTCGAAAATACTTCCAACAGCCTTTCCTTATCACCATTAATGATAATAAATTCCGGGATATCATTAAATATGGGTATATTTTTTATCGAAGCAACGCTTTTCATGTCTTCTATGACCTGTACGGCAAGGTCAAAAAGAGACACCAACTGGATTTTAAGCGCAAGGGTCCCGGATTCGATAAGTGGAGTGTCGAGCAGCGCGCTGATTAACTTTGATAATCTTTTTGAATTTCTAAGGATTATCTCGGCCTTGTGGCGCTGTTCATCGGTCAGATTCCCTTCGAGCATCAATTCCGTATACCCGATAACGGAAGTAAGCGGCGTCCTGAGTTCATGTGATATATTTGAAAGGAAATTGTTCTTCATCCTGAAAAGTTCCTGCAGTTTTGAATATGTGAGTTTGAGTTCTTCATAAGAATCCTTTAATTCTTCTTCAAGTTTTTTGCGTTCGGTTACATCCGTGATGACAGTTATGATTTTTTCGACATTGCCATTTTTATCCTTGATCGGTATTTTGCTTGTGTCCGTATAAATTACGTCATCAAAATATTGTGTTTTTTCTTCGCTCAGGAATATTTCCCCGGTTTTGAGGACATGCTCGTATTCCATATCAAGATGTCTTTCTTTCAGGAACGGGAATGCTTCGAAAAGGTTTTTGTTTATTACCAGCTCTTTTTTGATCCTGCCTTTGCCGAGTCTTATCAGTTCATCGTTAACAGCGAGGATATTCATGTCTTTATCAACGACATGGATTGCCAGATTGACATTATTCAGAATCTCTTCGTTAAATTCCTTCAAGTACTTGATGTTTTTATTAAAAACAATATTTTCTTCTTCAAGCGCTTTTTGCTGTGTTACATCCCTTAATACTAAAATTATGTTTGACGTACCCCTGCCATCCAAAAACAGTGAAGCAGTCAGTTCCAGGATTATTTTATTGTCACCTACAAGAACTTCTTGAACAAACCTTATTGGCTTCTTGGTTTCCAGTAAGGTATTAATAGAACACAATTCTTTTTTGCTCTGGGCTGGGTTTGACCCCAAAATTATTTCATGGCAGGTTCTGCCAATAGCCTTGTCTTCGGTCAGTCCCATCATCTTTAGAAAGGAGCTATTCATTTTAATAATTTCATGATTAATATTTAAAACGATTATACCATCTTCAATACTGTCAAATAATGTCTCGAGATATTTTTGCGCCATCTCGGTTTGTTCTTTCGATGCAACCAAATCCTTCATTTTTTGATTTAAACTTGAAGCCATGTCATTAAACGTGCTGGCAAGTTCACCTAATTCGTCACCAGTTTTGATATCTATTTTCTGGTCAAGAATACCTTTATTTATTTTTTTTGCTCCTTCTGTGAGCTTCAAGACCGGTTCTGTTAGCCTTCGTCCAATAAAATATGTAAATATACCCCCCAGAATCATTGCAACCCCGGCTAACAGCAACAATCTTCTCGAGGCATCAAGTATCTGCTCACGGATCCTGTTTTCTGATATCCCCACATGAACGTAACCTTTGTTTTCAAAAAGCGGAGCATCAAAATCGTGTATAACCCCCATCTCGGTATTCAATACCTCTTCCTTCCCGACATTTGATGGATTACTTAAATTTAGAAGTTCTTTTGGGAATCCCTTCTCAAATGTATGAATCATTACATTTCCATGGGAATCTGTTAAAAAAACATATTCTATATCCGGGTTACTGCTTTCCAGATTGTCTATATAACTTCTTATTCCCATTAAATCATTTACAAGTAATGGGTTTTTAAATTCTAACGCTAGGTGATTAGCCATTATATTTCCCTTATCCCGGAAGTCACCTTCAATTATGCCTCTCTGGAGATCTTGGATAACCAGGTAAGACCCGGTTATAATCAGGAATATTATAAACATGGTCGAAATAATAATCCTGGTGCGTAGGGTTGTCATTAGACTTTTTTCCTCATTTCTCTTATGGAATCATAGGTATTATCATTTATATTCACAAATTTATCGATCATGATTTTGGAGAGAATTATTTTACCTTCTTCATCCTTATCTATTTTCAAGAAAATATCTTTAAGCCTTCCTTATAGGCGGGTCGATATCCTTTGAAACTACAACAGGTGGGATTCCAAAAGGCGGTGAAACTTCAATTATCCTTGTATTTGATTTAATGTCAGGTTTTGTATTTTTCATATATTCATATATCAGGCTGCTCACTGCTGCGCCGTCTGCCAATTCCCCGGCAACTGGTGATAATATTCAAAATAAAAACAACAAAATATATGTATTTCATGAATAGGAGTTCTTAATAAGTTCCTTGATTAACCATCCCCAGTATTTTATTGTAGCGATTAAACCGAAAGTAATCCCTATTGCAAAAAAAATATTCCCAATTAAATGGGTTTTTTGAAAATTTTCAAAAGATAATGCCATTATAATAGAACCCAATAACATGAAAAACATACCTATATAATAAATATAATAATATTTTTTTATTCCCATTACTTCACCCAATCGCTTACTGAGAATACTTAAAAAATAAAGCACCAATATAAACAAAATGATTTCAATAGAACCGGCTAATCTTAATAATTCAGGAAACAAGCTCATTTTATACCCACCATTTTTCTATACAGGTAAAAACTTACAAGAAAAGAGCTGACTGCGCCGGACAATTCTATTGATTCTTCTAAATACCTGTTAGCTGCAAACAATTCAGTCGATGCTGCAATAAGAACAAGTATCGGAACTGTATAGAAATAATAAAATGTTTTTACGTTGAATTTCTTTTGATAAAACATGGCTATTGCTGTTATGAAAATCATAATGAAACATGCTGCAGCCCATGAATATATATCAATAATGTCTTGTATATCTATCATAGATAGAAGTTATTTTTTGAAAGCTTCGACGAAAGCTTCCACAGGTGTCTTTACTGGACTGCCGGATAAAATTCCTGAATATTCCATAAACTGCTGTGTTACCTCAACACCCTTTTCATTGATAATGATTTCTCTTATCGCCTTATCATGGTTGCTGCCTCTCATCTTAAGTACTGATATAGCCTTTCGCATCTCGCTTTTTATCTCAACATATCTCAATAAAACGACTGCATCCATGATTGGTGAAATACCGGTACCTGTAATCTGCGTTGCGCCCGTAAGGTTAGATGTTTCATTTGTATAAATTGCAGTAATGTTTTGATTTTTTAAAAAATTAACTATATCCTCCATATATTCAGCTATCGGCATATACTGCGGCAGCATATGTTGAAGTTTTGCTACCCCATCGAACAAAAGGCGTTTGGCTTTTACTTCATGGATGGTTTCCTCCACCAGTCCTGTCAGGTTATGATTATTAAATTCGAATGCTGAAATTATTTTAAGCATTTTTTTATTTTCATATTCATCAAGATCCCAGCCAAACATTTTTGAATTTTCACGTATTTGTAGGGGTTCCTCTTCAAAGGAGATTATCACACCGGGTTCTTTTTTCAATAACCCATCCATTATAAATTGTGTCCCGATTACCGTTTTGCCTGTTCCGCTGCTTCCTGAAATCAATATGGCAGACCCGCGGCTATAACCTCCGCCGGTCATCTTATCCAATCCTTTTATTCCGGTGGATATCCGTTCTTTTAGTATGGCCGTTCTTGCTGGCTTATGCAATCTTGGGAATACCATAAACCCATCTTTTGTTATATTACATGAATGCTTACCGCCCTTGAATTCCTGTCCCCTCATTTTCATAATATTAAGATAACGAACATTATTCTCGTAAAAAGGTTCATTATTGAGATAGATAATACCGTCAACCAGATAGCTAAGAGCGCTTTTAATGAGTTCCTTTTCTGTAAACTCAGCTGTCAGTAAAACAAGGGAATTCCATCCTTTCATGCTTGCAAAAAAGTCATAATAGAACTGGCGCTGCGCTTCTCCATCCAATCCATAAGCGAATACGTTCACCGGGTCGATTGCAATCCTGTCCGGTTTAATCGATTCAATGTTCCTCTCTATTTCCTTAATAATGGCATCCGAACCTTTATGGATGATATCAATGTCAATGGGCACATATTTTACATTGCCTTTCCCAAGCAGTGAGATATTATAAAAAGAAAATTTAGACATGAAATTATTGATCATTGCTATGGGCTCGGAGAGAGCTGTGATATACATGCAAACCTCTTCATTTTTTGCAGCATTGAACAGCGATTGCATTACAAAAGTAGTTTTGCCGGTCCCGGCTGTGCCTGCTATCAAAACAACCGAAGGTCGCAGGAATCCCCCCTCCATTATTTTATCAATACCTTTTACTCCTGAAGTTACCTGTTTCATATTATGACCACAATTGAATCAGCCCAGAACCTGCTTTATCCGTTCTGATGCCTTTACCATTTCGATAAGAACCAATCCCAGACCTGCATCCGGTTTCGTCATGACCAAAAGTAAGGCTTTTGGCCCAGCTCCGGTACCGATTATCTTCCCGTTTTTCGATTCCACGATTATCCTGTCCGGAATACCCTTCCCGAGTTCCGTTGTTGCAGTTTCTGCAGCGCCAATCATTGTTGCAGACATAGCTACAAATGTCTCAGCATGCTGCTTTTTCGATATGGTTGAACATATAAGTAATCCATCTCTGCTTGCTACTGCGGATGCTTCCACACCCCCTATATTATTTATATCTTCTAAGATTTTTTCAAGCATTTCTGTTGTTGCCATGATTACCCAGTTATTTTTCAACCTGTATTACCAGCAATTTAATTATTACAATTCCATCATCATCATGATTGTAATTATATTAACATTTACTATATTTTATTCCTTGTTGTATATGAAGTTTGTTATAGCTTTGACAACATTGCTTAATTTGAGCAATTCAACAATTCAAATTTTATACAAATTTACAATGGGTTTATGGTCTTAATATATATGAAGTTTATCATATTATTAAATGACATTGCTTGAATTGAGCAATATTTCTTTTGTTTAACTATATAAACAAGAGATGTGTAAATTGAATATAATTAATCCGGTGATGTAATAAAAAAAATATGTAAGGAAGTGAAGCGGAGATGAGAAAAAAAATGGATTCCAGGGATTTACTCCGCCTCGTAATTTGCTCGGACCTTCGAAAAAATCTCCTTACTTGTTTGAATGAAGATAAAAAATCACTTGGCGACCTGCGCAATGAATTAAATATCAGTTCCACAACAGCCATACATGCCTTAAGGGAGCTTGAAAAGAGCAACCTTGCTTTTCAGGATAGGGATAAAAATTATGCTCTTACAAAGATTGGCAGGATTCTAACCCTGAAAGTGGCAGATTTCAGTAACGCTGTTGATGTTTTAAAAAAACATGAAAGATTCTGGCTTGATCATGACCTGACCGGAATTCCAGAGCATCTGATGGAAAAGATAGGATGGTTAAATGATTCGGTTCTTATAAAAAACACCGAAACCGAAATATTTAAAGTCCATTCAAATTTCATAAATTTATTGAAAAATTCTAAGGAAATTAAGGGAGTTTCTCCTTTTTTAATTCCGGAGGTTGCAGTTCTATTTGAAGAGCTGATATTTGAAAAAAACATTGATTTTCAGCTTTTATTAACAAGAGAAGTATATGAAAAAATAGATAAAGAAATTATAAAAAATATTCTTGCCGACAAGAATTTAAAATTTAAATTATATATATTGAAAGGAAATGTTAAGGTTGCTTTTACAGTAACTGATTACTTCTTATCACTTGGGTTTTTTCAAAATGATGGGTCATATGATTTTAGCACCGATCTATTAAGTTATAATAAAAAAGCGATTGATTGGGGAAGGGAATTATTTGAATATTATGTTAATTTTTCTGAAAAAGTTGTAATTGTTTAACTCTTAAACTTTGGATTATACGCTCATCTCCCAGCATGGGCTATAAAATAGTCTTATAAATTTGATTGTGGAGAGACTTGCTTCAAAGCCTGCGGGCAGGCTAAATGATAAAACCTTTTCAAGAAAATAATTCAGGGAATAATAGGACGGTGAGAGATTTGGCATCTATGAGTCTATAAAAAATGCAATGCTTGAATCTTCAATAGATTATATGAAAAAAGGAAGCAAGCCACGCATTTACAAAGCACCTAAGAATGGTGCGTATTTTTATCGGTGAATATTTAAATATAAATTTTAAATTTTTTAAATTGGAAATAATTGTAATAATACACAATGGAGGATGAATTAAATGTCAGTAGAAGAATACAATATAAGTTCGGAATCGTATGTAAACAAAGCATTCAGGTCAACCGGTGCATGGTTGGTCTTCAAAGAGTTATTTATATATATATATTTAACTTTCAATAAGTTAATAGCCTTCTTGATGAAGAGTTCTTTATATATAGCTATGACGGCATTTTTACTACCTTATTTTTCTTTTTTGTTATACCATATAAGAGCTAATTTTAGTTTGCTCTTCGCTTCTTCTCTCTGTATTTTTTCCATATACAGTCTGAATAAACTTTCAGATATAAAAGAAGATTTAATAAATAATCCAGAGAGGGTAGGATTTATTAAAAAATATAAAATTATTATTATTTTTGCTGTAATAGCATCTTTTGCAGCTTCCATATTGATATCTTTTTTACAAAATCCTTTTGCCATAATAATAATGCTATTTCCTTTTATTATGGGTATTTTTTATAGTATTAAAGTCTCTAATATCAGACTAAAAGATATTGTTGGAATAAAAAATTTTACGGTTGCTGTATCCTGGGCTGTAATCGGGACTTTTGTACCATTAGCAGTATATTTTAATGATTATATCCTGATGGTTTTGGTTTTTTACTTTTTTTTCATACGTGTCTTTCTCGGTTCTATCGTATCTGACGTAAGAGACATTGAAGGCGATATGGCAAGCGGGGTGAGAACGGTTCCTGTAGTTTTTGGAAGGAAAAAAACTAAGATCTTTTTACTACTTCTTAATTCAACTCTCTTGCCATGGCTTGCCTTTTCCTATTTTGCAGGGTATTTCCGCGGGTATTTTTTTGTTTTAGTTTTCTTCATTATTTACGGATACTTGTATATCCTGTATTTTTGCAGAGAAGGTATAAAAATAGGGAAATCTCTGGATTTGTTCGTAGATGGTGAATGGATACCGATTGTAATCCTTGCATTAATATTGGGTTAGGAGGCGAATACTCAGACTATTGATTCCTATTCAATATAAATAGCCGGCCTCATAGGTGAGGCAAACCGGCTTTTTCCCTGCGGGTCGTAAACGGGTGCATCCGCACTCGTTATCTCAATCTGGCAATCAACAGTCCGGCCCAGGAACTCCCTTGCTTCATTCAAAGCTGAAATCTCATCGAAATCCACATCTATCAATGAATTCATCAATTCCGCATCCATACCCTGGATATCGGTGATCACTTTTTGCGCAAATTTCGGTATTTCCTTCGCATAAGCGCGTATCGTTGGGTCGCTCATGAGTGTATTCATAAGGTTTTTCATATCAAGAGCATTCTCTTTTTTCATCAAGATGGCTTTTTTCAGAACCGCTTTTTTCCATGATGCTGCAGTGTACAATACTATCCTTTTTGGTTTTATCTTAATAAGGCGGATTATTTCTTCTATATCCTTGAGGATGTTGCTTGTTATCTCTTCTGCAAGTTCTGCGCCTTTATCAATGAGTGACGGGTCTGCTTCGGGGTATTTTTCATACGAGATGAATTTCCCGCCCAATTCCTCTTCAATTTCATCGCATATGTGGGGCGTAAAAGGCGCCATCAACCTTATCCAGGTGTCAAGAACCCGTTTCCTGGCTGCGCTTCCGCCCCTGCGTTCATACCATTTCATATCGTTCATGAGAAGATAAAATGCATTTTGGACTGCCCTTCTTGTCTGCATTTTATTAAGCGCATCCGCAGTTTCCTGTATCCTGTATTGTAATTTGCTAAGCATCCATTTGTCAATGAATTTTAATTCCACCTCATCATCCACAGTTTCATTATGGATTATATCGAAGGCGATTTTATAAAATCTTTCAATCTGTTTCCTGGTGGATTCCACATCAGCCGCGCGCCAGTCTGCATCCTGTACATGTTCTGCCGTGCTCAGGATATAAAGACGTGTGATATCTGCCCCGAATTCCGAAACGGCAGATTTCAATGTGAGTAAGGGCCCCTTGGATTTACTCATCTTTTCGCCTTCAAGCGATACAAAACCATTGATAGCAATCGCGCGCGGCCACAGGGTTTCCGGGAATATCGCTACATGGTGGAAAAGGAAAAACAACAGGTGGTTCGGGATCAAATCCTTACCTGAAGTGCGCAAATCAACAGGATACCAGTACATGAAATCATTTCTTATCCCATTTATGACGCTGATATCAATCCCGGTCTTTGCCGCTGTATTTTCAGGTGTGCCCTGACCGAGCAGGCAATAATTGAAAAACTCATCTTTCAGTTGTTCGGGTTTGAACTTATCAAGGTATTTTGCAATAATATAATAACTCATGTATATGGTGGAATCGCCCAGGGATTCTATCATCCATTCCTTATCCCACGGGAGTCTTGTTCCCAGGCCTTTTCGCCGCGCGCATGCCTTATCTTTTAACCAGTCAACCTTATTCTCAAAATCCACTCTCAGTTCAGGCGGGATTATCTGCATGCCGGCAAGGCATTTATAGACCTGTTCTTTCCATGATGGTTCTGAATAATTCAGGAACCACTGGTTTTTTACCATTTTTATAACGCATGTCGTCCCGCACCTGCATATAACAGGCTGCTCGCTGAATTCATAGAAAACATCTGCAATTCCCTGTGAAATGAGGTCTCGAGTAAGCACGTCTTTTATTTTAGAAACCGCCATGCCTGCATATTTTCCTGTGGTCTCTGTCAGCACGCCTCCGTGGAATTCCCGCCTGTAAACAAGTTTGGTCGCTTCCTCAGCCTTCGAATCTTTCTGGTCTTTGACTTTCAGTTCATTGACCGCATCGACAGCAGGGTATTTTCCATATTCAGGAACCTTGATAAGAGAAATGAGAGGGATGGATGAAACGTCTTCGGTTATCCCGTATTTTGTCAGGTCTTTGCCTTTTAAATCGCGAAGCGCAAGATAATCGTAGGGCGCATGTGCAGGCACGCTCATGACGATACCGCTTCCGTTCCCGGGGCTAACAAACGAAGCCGGCAGTATCAAAACATGGGAACCCGTGACCGGGTTTTTCACTTTTTTGCCTATTAATTCCCCGGCGCTGACATCGCCTTCAAGCTCCACGTTTTTATCCGTAAATTTAAGCTTAAGATATGATTCGTTGCTGACTATCCATGTCTCATCGTTCACTTTGATTCTCACATGATGGTTTTCCGGATTCACCCACAAGTTAGTCACCCCGAATACGGTTTCAGGGCGCAGTGTGGCGCAGGGAAGAATATCGTTACCGAGTTTGAATTTGATAAGAGTATAATCAATTATTGTGGCATCTTCGCCTCTTAAGATATCGTGGTCTTCAACAGGATTTTCATCGTGGGGGCACCACCTAACAGGATGCGCACCCTTTACCACCTTATTTTTGGAATGGAGAAGGTTGAACTGCCATGTTATGAATTTCTGGTAATGCGGGTCAGTTG
>JAPMTY010000013.1 GCA_026552835.1 Candidatus Methanoperedens sp. | reverse complement strand
GCACGTTGTTTGATAAAGTGGTTGGAACAGAGGAACCCGACACGACCACACCTTACGATATGTGCATAATCGGTGAATTCAACATCGACGGCGATGCCTGGATAGTCAAGCCGCTTTTTGAAAGGATGGGCGTGAGGGTACTTTCTGTATTTACAGGCAATGCCTCTTATGATGATATTCCACCCATGCACAGGGCAAAGCTGAATATCGTACAGTGCCAGAGGTCATCCACCTATATTGCAAAGATGATCCAGGAAAAGTACGGTGTCCCATACATCAACGTGTCCCTGTTCGGCATGAAGCAGACTGCAGACGCTCTTCGCGATGTAGGAAAATTCTTCCACCTTGAAGAAAACGCAGAGAAAGTGATTGCTGAAGAGCTTGCAAAGTACCAGCCCAAAATCGATTACTATAGAAGGAGACTAGAGGGTAAGAAGTGCTTCATATACCAGGGTGCACCGCGGGCATGGCACTGGATTGAGCCGATGCGGGAACTGGGCATCGAACCGATTCTCACTGCAACCACGTTCGGTCACAAGGACGACTATGAGAAAATCATGGCAAAGGCGAAGCCAGGACATATCTGCATCGATAATCCCAATGCCCTTGAGATAGAGGAATACCTGGTCAAACTCAAGCCCGATTTCTTTATCGGCGGCTTGAAGGAAAAATACCTGACATACAAGCTTGGCATTCCCTTTATCAACGGGCATTCCTACGAAGAAGGACCTTATGCGGGCTTTGAGGGATTCGTGAACTTTGCCAGGGATATTGATGTTGCTGTCAACAGCCCTGTGTGGAAGTTCATAAACCGACCACTGGAGGTGAGTTAGATGGCGCGAAGCGTAACAATTAACCCGCCCAAGATGTGTCAGCCAATGGGCGCCATACTCGCCTACATGGGAGTTCACGGCTGTGTACCCCTTGTGCATGGCTCGCAGGGATGCAGCACTTACCCGCGCTACAATATCGCACGGCATTTCAGGGAATCTGCAGAGGTTGCAGTTTCATCGCTTGCCGAGGATGCCGCAGTATATGGCGGAGCGAAGAACCTGACAGAAGCGATAAAGAACATCAAGTCCAGACTAAACCCGGCTGCCATAGGTATCTGTACCACATGCATGAGCGAGACCATAGGCGACGATGTGAAACTGATAGCAAAAAAGGCGCTGGCGGATGATACTATGAGGATATTCCCCGCGTCCACGCCAAGCTATGTTGGCACTCACCTCACAGGATATGATAATGCCCTGCGGACGCTTGTGGAAACGCTGGCAGCAAAGGGTGGACACAATAACAAAATAAACATCATCACTGGAATAATCAACCCCGGCGACATCAGGGAGATAAAAAACATGCTGCGCATAATGAATGTGCAAAGCATATTCCTGTCCGATATCTCGGAGACCCTTGATTCTCCCATATTGCCTGGAGGGTACAAACCCGTATTGCCTGACGGGGGAACAAGTCTCGCCGACATCGCGGATTCTGCAAACTCGCTGGGCACAATAGCGATATGCAGGACAGCAGGTTCTGCAGCTACGTATCTCAAGAACAAGTTCAACGTGCCTTCTGTGCTTGACCCTGCGCCCATCGGAGTCATCAACACGGACAGGTTTGTACAGAATATCTGCAAGTTAAGCGGCGCTTCGATCCCTGACGAGATAATCAGGGAGCGCGGGCGCCTGATAGACAGCATGGTGGACGTGCATCACTACATGTTCGGGCGCAAAGTCGCAATATTCGGCGACCCTGATATAGTGTCCGCTATCGTGCGGTTCTGCGCTGAAGCAGGCATGAACCCAACGGTGGCGATGACAGCCACAAAGCAGAAGGACTTTGCACCTGACATAAAGGCAGTAAATAGTGAATACAAGACGGATACGCAAATCCTTGAAGGTACAGACCTGTATGAGTTCCACGAGGTTGTAAAAACACACGGCACAGAACTGATACTTGGCAACTCAAAGGGCAAGGATGTAGCAGATGATGAGGGCGTTCCTTTTGTACGCTTCGGGTTCCCTGTGTACGACCGCGTAGGCGTGTATCGTTATTCCATGATTGGCTACAACGGCTCGATATACCTGCTTGACCAGATGACAAACGCAATCCTGGGGCACAAGTACGACCCCAATAAGCTGCACCAGTGAGGTGGAAATATGGAATATATCACTGGAATAACAGCTTCTGGTGGAAGCTGGACTCCCACCTTTGTGATGAGAAGCAATATAAACGACTGCGGCTGCTGCGGAAAATGCTTCAAGATATGCGGGCGCGGGGTGTTCGAGTACATCGACCATCCCAACAGCGATGACTTCTGCGGCGCAAAAGTAATGACCGTGGCGCATCCTGAAAACTGCATCGGCTGCGGTGCATGCGCGCGGGGGTGCCCGAAGAAGAATATTGTGTGCGAGCCGAAGGTCAGAGTAATATGACATGCTGGAGAAAGAAGCTCACCGCAGAGGCGCTAAGAACGCAAAGGTTTTTCTTTGTGCTTTGCGCCCTCTGCGTCTTTGCGGTGAATTAATTTAAAGTTACTATGTCCAAAATAAGCCACATCCTCCTCCCAAACCCGGTGGTCGTTCCCACCGGGACAACACTTATCGAGGCTGCACAGCTCATGAAGAAAAATAAAATTGCAAGTGTACTGGTCAGTAAAAACGGCAGGCTTGCCGGCATTATCTCAGTGGAGGACATCATGAGCAGAGTTGCGGCTGAAGCTGATATGAATATAGAAGTGGATGAAATCATGCATTCACCAGAGTTAACAATTGACTCGGATAAATGGCTCACGGATGCCATTACGATGTTCGAACGCTGCAAAGCCTCACATATAACAGTGGTTGAAAATAGAGAGAGGGTAGGCATTATCAGGGCTGAGGACATATTGCATACATACAGGTTTAATAATCAGATTATGCAGGAGGAAAAGCGATGAGAATCCATTCCCTTGAACACGAACCCTTTGAAGGCCTGGCAAATATCGAAGTCTGGGCAAAGAAAAGAGGGCATACCATCTCAAGAACGCTGCTTTTCAACAACGAAGAACTCCCGGAAATGAATGACTTCGACTGGCTTATCATCATGGGCGGCTCGATGAACATATACGAGGAAAAAAAGTACCCATGGCTCAGGGAAGAAAAGAATTTCATTGCCGAAGCTATTGCTGGCAAAAAAATTGTTCTGGGAGTATGCCTTGGCTCCCAGCTGATTGCTGATGTCCTCGGCGGAAGGGTCAGCAAGAATACATACAAGGAAATCGGATGGTTCCCGGTCTCATTAACCGGAGAAGCAAAAAACTCCTCTATTTTCAGTAAATTTCCAGGCAGATTTACCGCTTTCCACTGGCATGGCGACACATTCAAAATACCTCCCGGCGCTGTAAGAATAGCAGAAAGTGAAGCATGCGCGAATCAAATCTTTGAGTATGGACGCGTAATAGGATTGCAATTCCATATCGAATATTCTGTTGAGAGCATCAATCTCATGTTAAAGAACTGTGAGGACGAGATTGTGGATGGGAAATACATACAGGCGGCGGATGAAATCGCATCGCATATCAGCAATGTACGGGAAATGAATAAACTGTTGAATTTATTGCTGGATAATATTGAACTGGAGTTCGGCAACTAATAGAGAGCCGTATGGATGACATCATTCTTCTTTCAGTTCTAATCTTTGCAGCAGGATTGCTCTACTCCTCGGTAGGTCATGCCGGTGCTTCCGGGTATCTTGCAGCAATGGCATTATTCGGTCTCGCTCCTGATGTAATGAAGCCTACGGCTCTTTTATTAAATATTCTTGTGGCCTCAATCGCATCTTTTCAGTTCTACCGGGCGGGCTATTTCTCGTGGAATATCTTCTGGCCGTTTGCTCTCGGTTCGATCCCGTTTGCGTTTATCGGAGGCGCTCTTTCCCTTCCGGGTTCTTTTTATAAGCAGGTTCTCGGCCTGGTCCTGTTATTCGCAGCATACAGGCTTTTTCAATTCCGGCACTCAGCGGCTGCAGATTCTGGAAAAAAAATTCCGGTTCTCGGGGCTGTTCTTTTCGGGGCAGGGATTGGACTGTTATCCGGCGCAGTTGGCGTGGGAGGCGGCATATTCCTGAGTCCCCTTCTCCTCTTCATGGGCTGGGCTGGAACAAAAGAAACAGCCGGGGTCTCGGCGGCTTTTATTCTTGTGAACTCCATAGCCGGAATTTCCGGGAATCTTGCAAGCATGAAATTCCTGCCCGATGTCATCTATCCGTGGGCGTTTGCAGCGGTGTTTGGCGGGCTGATTGGCTCCCGCCTGGGCAGCCGCAGGTTTGTGAATATAACGCTCTACCGCCTGCTTGCTGTAGTCCTTGTTATCGCAGGCGCAAAGCTCATAATCGGGTGAACTGGAAGGTTTAAGATAGAATCATTCCGCAGCAGGTTCGATTTTGGGCATCTCGCCAAACTTCTCGATATTATTCAATCCGGGCTGGTTCTCTCTCGCTAAT
Source organism: Candidatus Methanoperedens sp. (assembly GCA_026552835.1). Next base: position 12,819 of record JAPMTY010000013.1, on the reverse strand, counting down.
TCCTCCTCCAGCACCTGTATTGCCCCGCTGATGCGCAGCAGGGTATTTCTCAAATTCGCCTGTTTTATCTCCATTTCTCCAAGCGTCCTCTGGCCTGCATCGAATTCGGCTTTGAGTTCTTTGAGACGTTGCTCCAGTTGTTGTTTCATATTAATTCTCCTTTCATTTTTACTCTTCAATTACATTCAGGAATCATCATCTTTTTTAAAGTTTCATAATATAAGCTAAAGCATAATAAGGCGGACGATTTTCATGAACCTCGCTCCCGCCAGTCAAAACTGTCTTAAAGTGATGGGCGTGCTGGCCTACATAGTCTGAAACTGCATGACCTCTCCACATCTCATTATTCGGATCGCCGCCAATTCCACCACCATATCCCATTTTTACTGTCGTATCACCGGGATAAGTCCGCTTTCTCATGGCCAGACCATAGGCATCCTGGCCTTCAGTCTGATGTGAATGCTGGCCGCCTGGCTGGGTATCACCCTCATGGTCATGCGCGGGTATCTGCTTTACATTTAGCGTTACAGTATCCATACCGCCTGTATCACCTTGTTTATATTTGTCTCCTGCACCTGCAATAAACCTGTTCCTTAAATCAGGTGTGCCTTTATTGCCGTCACAAAGCGCCCACCCATTAGGTATAGCGTTTATTGCTCCCGACCACATGACGATCATTCCTTTCAGCATAATGCCATCGCCCATAAACGATGCTGCTTTTACAGTACCCGAAACCTCCAGCTTCTCTGCCGGCGCCTGCGTCCCGATGCCCACGTTGCCGTTCGTATGAATTCTCATACGTTCTTCAAGAGGACCGCCTTTAAGTCCGGTGGTGCTGATTGCCAGGACTCCCTGGAAATCACTTCCCGCTCCCATCATCTTGATCTGGGCAAGAGGTTTTTCTAAATCTCTTCTTGTAACGCTCAATTCAGTTTCAGGACTATTTTCGGAATCCAAAAAAACATTCGACGCAATTAAATCCGCTCCAAACGTTTCCGATAGATTTCTCTCTTTCTTTACTCTTTTCGTATCCGTCATATTTCTTTACCTCTTTCTTTCTCCTAAATACCAAAATAAAAATTTTAAAATGCGGCGGACTTTACTGTTCCTGTTTCAGGGTTGAACCGTTGTCAGCAAGGCTGTCCCTGTAAAAGTTCCTCCGTTAAAATCAATTACAATAGAGGTAATGTTGGTCTTAACATCCGACCACCATCCGATATGGTCTCCCCGTAATTCCCTGTCGGCTCCGGAAGCCGAATTGGTATACAGATGTGTGGCTTCCAGGGCTCTGCTTTTCCCTGTCGCAGCATAGAATCGTGCCATGATGAAGATATCACCATCTGCATTCCAGTCCGTAAACCCTAACGTAAGACCTCCGTTGTTCCTGATATTGAGGTCGCTCTTTGCGTCATTGCCAACCTCAAAAAATCTGTGAGTTAAATTTCTGAATCCGGATGTGTCGAAAATCTTGTTGGGGCCAAGCCTTATATTTTTATTTGTCCCTGCTGTGCCCATCCTGCCAAATAAACGCAGTTCGTAAATCTTGTCCACATCCCCGTTCAATCCGCTGAATATTATTGAGGTTTCCTTATTGACCGTTTGGGATGTCCCGCACCTGATATTTCCGGCGACATCCAGCTTCGCCTGCGGAGTTGTTGTCCCGATACCGACGTTGCCGGCTATATAAGTTGAATCTGCGAGCAGGCTTAACTTTGGGACGTTTTTAGCATTTATACCGGTAAGTAATAGTTCATCTGCATTACCATCGCCGGTCTTGTTGAAAGCCTCCAGATAAATTTTATTATCATTTGGATTATTGGTTAGAAATAACTGCCCTCCGCCGTTATCTTCCAATCCAAGCTTTATTGCTTTTCCCTTTACATCTAATGTACATAATGGATTCGTGGTTCCTATGCCCATGTAGCCGTTAGTATGGATTCTCATTCGTTCCACAAGCGGCCCGCCAGGAGTTCCGCTGTTAACGGTACTGAATGCCAGGACTCCCTGGAAATCGTTACTGCCCGCCCCCATCATCCTGATACTGGCAAGAGGGTTTTCTAAATCTCTTCTTGTAACGGTCAATTCAGTTTCAGGACTTTTTTCGGAATCCAGAAAAACATTCGCCGCGATTATATTCGCTTCATTTGCTTCATTCGCTTCCAATAGAATTCTCTCTTTCTTTACACTTTTTGTATCTTTCATATTTCTTTCCCCATTTACTGCGCGGGTAACTTTTGCTCCTCCACATCCAGTATTCCAACATCAGCTCTCACTGCTTTGACTTCCCAATAGAATTTCTGGGATGGGTTCTTGCGGTCAATCATTTTCACATCGAATTTACCGTCATCGACCTCCGAGGCTGCAAGCATAGAAACCTGGGAATCTCCTTCAAATTTGGGTGTAATCAAGACAGTCCTGTTTTCTTTCCTCGTCAATGCTTCAAAATAATCGGGAAGCTGGATGGTCGTCCTGCCCCCTGAAAGTTCCGCTTCCCCGCGATAGAAAACCGCGTTCTCAGGTCCTTCAAGCGTGGAATGGGTAAGGTATTTATTTTCCGGGTCCAGCGGATGGTGAGCCATAAAGGCTTTTGACCATCCAGGGGCGACAGAGAATAATTTTTTGCCTGGATTAAGGCCAATTGCATTATTCGTTCCTTCCACTGCACCGCCGGCCATGATCCAATGAACGCCTGCGTCAAGTCCGTTCAAGTAAGTACGTGTTCCGTCCACAGATATATTACCTGCAACATGGAGTTTTTGCTGTGGATCCGTCCTCCCTATGCCGACATTGCCGTCTCTTGTAATATTAAATACATCGCCTGCCCCTGCCGTCCATAGACTTAATCGCCCGCCCGGGCGGTTTGTGATCTCTACACGATTATCCAGTCCCTCGCTTGTTGATAATCTTAAATATGCCTGGGTGCCGGTAGATTCGAACAATCCTACTGCATCGGCTGCCATAACATGGAATTTATGGGTGGGACTTGCCGTCCCTATGCCGACATTGCCTCCACTGGGATTAATGGAAGTATTCGTACTACCAATGCTGTTTATTAAAAAGGCCCCGCCTCTCTGCCACCACAGGTTCGCTTTCATGGCGTTAGCCTCAAAAAACTGGATTGTCGGGCCTCCAGCTACCGTCGTTCCGATTGTACCGATTGTACCGATGGAACCTATTACTGATGCTGCTGCTGCTGAAACCGTCGGCTGGCCTGCTATTGTCGCGGTAGACCTAACTGGCGTCGCTGTCATCCTCAGTGGTGTGACACTTATCGGCGGTTGTATCGGTTGTATTATTGGCGGTTGTATTGGCTGTATTATTGGCGGTTGTATCGGTTGTACTATCGGCGGTTGTATTGGCTGTATTATTGGCGGTTGTATTGGCTGTATTATTGGCGGTTGTATTGGCTGTATTATTGGCGGTTGCACTATCGGCGGTTCAACTATTGTTAAGATTTCATTCGTTGCATTTATTTTAATGAAATCATCCGGCGCCAGATCGGATGCCCTGAAAATGCTCGCACCGCTCTTGACTTCAAGATTCGCCCCGGGGCTACTGGTTCCTATGCCGACATAGCCCTTATCATAATAAATCCCTTTAGTATTGATAAACCACTGGCCGATCGGAAGATTGGTTATCAATGAGCCATCGCCGATAAACGCAGCAGCTTTGATTCTGCCGTTAACCTCCAGCTTCTCAGAAGGCGCCGCAGTCCCGACGCCTACGCCATTGGCTGCCAGTACGAGCGCATCCTGGAATGAAGTGTTGTTTATAGTGAAAGGGGTGAAAGTAGTTCCTGTGGCCTTGACGAACTTGAGAGAATTATCATCCCACGAAACAATTTTCCATTCCTGCTTTCCGTTGTTCAAACCTACCGATGGTCCAAAGCTTCCGGATGTTCCGAGAATTTCAAGTCCCGCATTACCGGCTGGGCTTCCTGCATTTATTAATACATCGCCATCGACCTGGAGCTTACGCGCAGCGGCCGACGTTCCGATGCAGACCCTGCCTGAGCCGTCTATCGTCATCCTGACGGCTGAACCTGTCCCGAAACTCAGCGGATGTGCGGTATTCGTTCCGATTATCATTCCTGCAGGCGCGCCCCACCAGCCGGAATCATGCGCCAGAACCCGCGCATCTATGCCAGCCGTTCTGACAGACAATTTTACACTCTTCGGACCCACGATATCAAGAACCTTGCCCCACGATTCGGCATTCTCGGCATCTTTCGGCCCTGTCCCGATACCCACGTTGCCTGAGTTATCAACGTTCAGTGCAGGATCTACAAGGCCGTCGGCGCTAACAATTTTACTATGCCTGTGGAGTGTATTGGCAACCGAGTTGTCGGTTAAAGATACCCAATTGGCACCATAAGCAACATCGGCTAAATTACCATCAAGACCGATTTTCCATTTATCTGCGGTTTCATCCCAGATTATCTGGGCGTTTTTTACACTACCTCCGCGGAAAACCTCAAGACCCCCATTAAGGGTCTTCGGGGCGGGCTGCGGTGGATATTTATTCACTACGACGACATTATCTTCAACTTCCAGCGTTTTGGTCTCGATTGATGTAGTATCACCCCTGACATCAAGATTTCCATAAATAGTACAGTCACCATCTACAACCAGGTTCTTATCTCCAGGGTCGGAATCCCCGCCAATATGCAGACCTCCTGTAATGCCTCCCTTTAAAGACAGAGCTCCGCTGAATTTAGTTAGTTCCGAAGTGACAAGAATCCCGTTTTTACCACCGATTTTCTTCCCTTCAATCAAAGGCTCGTATGTTTCATTTTCAATTGACAGCGTCAATTTGCCGTAGGCTCCCGCATAGGTACGCAACGGCGTAGTGCCATCTTTGTCGGTATAAAAAATGTGGGCATCGTCAATGGTTCCACTGCTATTTTGAACTCTTGCGAGTATTATTTTTCCTTCATTTTCACTATTGGACCTGCTCGGATCACGATCGATTAATGCTTTCTCAGCCCAGTGTATTTTCTCAGTACCGCCCCTGTCCGGTACTTCATCTGCAGCTTCCTTTTTAAAATAAATATATATATATACTCCATTCTGCACCTCAGAAGCGCTCAGTGATAACGAAACCGGGTCTGCAAGAACGATCTCCTGGCTTATGTCTTCATTTTCATTACCTTCATCCTGCGAGCCTCCGACTGCATTGATAGCCATTCCGGGCCCGACTACGACTTTACCTGACACAACTTTAACATCCAGGCCCCAGACTATCCCCTGTGTGTGGAGATGCCTGTTATGAAGGCGCCGCATCCGGATATGATAATTCTGTTCCAGGTTAAACTCTTCCTGCTTCAGGAAGAGACCATCAAAATACCGCATTCTCTCAACTTCTGCCATTTATTTTTACCTCCTTAATTTTATCAACATAAAATACAATTTTTATTAATCAACACTCAGTCCTCTCAGTCGCTGTTTTTCCCCATGATCAGGCCGCCAAGCAGTGTATCTACTCCAACTGTGGAATGGTAAGCTATCTGCATGGTCGGTGCCTGGATTACAAGCACGTAATATGTATGGGCAGGCTTTTCCTGGTCGATTATATCTATGATAGCTTTCTTCTTTTTCTCAAGCATAACCCGGTCAAGCATGGGCAATTCCATGAAAACCTGGAAATAATAGGGGAGACCTTCCCCAACCACTGTATTCATCCCTACTGTCGAAGTGACGCCCACCCTGAACGGGTCTAAAAATTCAAATATGGATATCTTGACATCCTCGCCAACATATATTTTAATATATTCTTTAAGCCCGTCCAGTGTTCCGCGTTTCTGGTACAATGGTATGATTTTAGCTATCAGGTCGCGTTTCTTCCTGGCGTTATCTGCGTTCCAGTCTTTCTCCTCCTTAAGGATTAACGCCATCCATCCCGCAAGCCACGACAGGAATTCCAGCGGGGTTTTATCAGGATCAAAGTAATCCTGGATACAATCCAGTATTTCTTCTATGCCTTTCTTTTTCCCGATATCGTTTGGAAACGCCTCTTCCAGGATACTCAAATTCAGAAGGACAAGGTCATTGCTTCCAGTTTTGCTTCCAGTTTCGATGAGTTCTTGTACCGTATCGGTTAATTTTACCTGCTTGAAACCATTTTTATCGTATATCTGTTTGAGGAGCAGATTGTTAAATTCCACGGACAAAGCATTTATAAGAGCTTCGGACGGGGGACTCGAACCGTCATACCCATCAAGCAGCGATACCGTTTCCTGTGAAAATAAATTTCTTAAGTACAGGGATAGAGGATCTTTAACATCCCGAAGCCTGGATGCCAGGCTGGCAGGGTTCTTGATATCCACCTGAGGCAGCGAGTAGGCTGAAAGGATATTTTCAAATGCCTTCAGGAATCTCCCCAGGAAATTATCCTTATCTTCAGGCTGGTAAATCCCGGGCAGGTACCGGAGATATTTACTTTCATTTTCTTTATTATTCATAAGGCGCCTTTTCCACTGTTAATTCTGTCAATGCGATTAATTGATGTTTTTCTATATCCGCAGAGGCCGCCTCTGCATCATTGTTTATCCATAACTCTGCAATGTGGTCGATATCGGCTATCTCTTCCAGAAGATGATAGAGTTCGGACCTGTAAACATTCCTTCCCAGCGGCCATCCCGTCCCGTCGGGACCGCCGGTAACGGGGTGAAAGTACTCATTTATCCTGTTTGTCGCCGCTTGTATGACCTGCGCTTCGTTTTTATTATTCTTAAGACCTATCCATACCTTGAGGAATATATTATTATAAAACGGGGAAACCACATGCACTCTCGTTGTGATCAATTTTTTTGCTTCCAGAAACCCCCTTACCTCTTCTTTTAACAAAGGCGACGGCTTCGGTTTGTCTTTTGAACCTGAATATATATTCGGTTTATTGCTCTCCATTTTGACATTGAATTTATCGGCCATGACATTATCAATCGTCAAAACAGCTTTTGTTTTTTCTTTGTTCAGGCTGAGCAAAAGGGAATGATTTTCAGCTGACAGGTTTATGTTATATTCATCGATTTTTGTAATTTGTGCATCTTTCACCCAGTCTGCATCATAATTCTTTCTTATATAACTTTTAAATATGTCGCTGCCGGTTGTCGGGATTTCATCAAAGCAAAACAGGTACTCTTCGCAGTACCTGGAATTTTCTATCCAGGCCGGGATTATAATTATAGATACATGGCCAGGCTTATTTATATTTACAGTACTGTATTCCAGATCCCTGTTATTCATGCAAACGGCTCTTCCTTCCATACCGCTCTGTAATTTCGTCATACAATCAAGAGCTTTATTTTCAAAATCCATGGAAGTGACCGCCCTGTATCCGGACTCCATATAACCCACAGAGGCTTCCTTGATTTCGATTACACTTTTCTTTTTTCCATCCTCAATATCCCGAAGCAAAACCAGGAGTTGCCTGTATTCAATATCCAGATCCGGAACATTGTAGATGTAGAGGTCGCTTTTTATCTTCAGGTCGCCTTTTGTCTTTTCAACATGCAGGTAGCGGGTCCGGCAACCATTTATTATTAGATTTGCCTTATCTTCTTTCTCTCCGAGGATTAACTCCACCCGGTTTTTACCTTTTTCCTCTCTCGCGATGACGGTTTTATCAATTTTTTCGATTTTTTCAGTTTCGGTTGCCCAATCCATATCAAAATCGCTCTTTAGATAGGCCCTGAATACTGCGAAATCATTATCTTGAATCGTATTCCATGTGAATAAGAAAGGACCGTTCAGCAATTTCTCAAGTTCAGCCCTTTGCGGGACACCTGCTATCAGCTTTAAAAAGTTAATATAGGATGCATCTGGAACCTGGTTTGTCCTGTAAATCACCATTTCACCGAGCCATGAAAAGAGTTCAAGAAGTGTTATTCCTGGGTCGGAAGGGTTATGGTTTGTCCAATCCCTGTTATATTGAGGAATAAGAGCCCTGGCTTCTTTCATCAGGTCTTCAAAGCTCCTGTCATCCAGATTGGGTATAGGTATGGACATTTTTCACTCCTTTAGCGTGTTGACATTTCTGGCCCGAAACACCATCTGCAGTAATCGTATCCGTCGATCTTATCGAGGGTTCTCGTAAAAATCATATGGTCTTCCTGCATCTGGTCCAGTTTGCAATTCGGTTGAACTCTATTCAGGTCATGGATTTCTTTTGTGTTGGTATTCATGAGATACCGGTAAACCAGTTCCTCTTTTGGTTTTGTGTTTATCGCATGTTCACCTGAATAAACAAGGTAATTCGTCTCAATGAATATTTTTTCAGAATTACTCACATTTTTTATCGCTCCGGTTACTCGTTTTGAAGGATCATCCCTGAGGCTCATGACAAAACTATCGCCGGCATTAAGAATTGGAATTTTGAGAGGATTAAGACTTATATCGCCTTCAGGAACCTCATTGAGAGTGAAAGATTTAATCCGCCCATCCAGGGTCTTAACTATACTTCCCGCGGGATATGCTGTATCAATCTGTGATTGCTCGCAATCTAGGATATCACCCCACCTCCCATCACGGGACACAGACCTTATTACAAGGTTTGTATTCCTGTCCTGGTATATTTTAAGTTTACCGTTTTCCAGCTTAACCGTGAACGCATCGGTTCTACCATCATCGATTATCAGATTAACTTTGGTTTGGTCAGTGTTAAGATCCAGTGTAAGATAATTTTTTGCAGTAGAAACCATTATGGTCTTATAGTTATCGATTTTATCGATTTTTCCTGTTTTTACCCAATCAATACTATAATTCTGCTTTAGAAAGTCTATGAGTTTTACGCTATCGCTTCCCGGAATGTCTTCCCAGCTGAACAAATACTTATCCGGATGGCTCAGGATGATATTGTCCCCCTCCTTAAAACCCATAACAGTGAGAGTGTCTATCTCTTCTTCCGGAAGATTTTCAGCCAGGGAAAACGAGAGTTTTCCATCATTTGTTTCTACCCTGCTGTATTCAGGGTAAGAATCTGAGAGAATTAAACTCTCCATTAAAACCAATTTATACATCTGGACTGAAGCATTAAGGGTCAGCCCTTCAACATAGTCGACACCGTCTGTACTTTCGATGACTTCATAAACCTGTGATATGTATACATTCCTGCCAAAATCCCATCCCTCTTTTTCAGGGCCGCCAATAAGCGGGTGGAAAAACCGCTTGAGATTTTCTATGATTCTTCCCTCTATGATTTTTGCATCGGCGATTGATGTGAAATTCACCTTTGCCTCAACACCCACCTGAATATAGCCCGGCCCGATAAGGGTAATCTGGGAAGGGTAGGTCGTAAGGTATGTTGAGGTCCTGTTGAAAATATAGTCCTGGATTTCATTAATCAATCCCTGGCTCGGGACAGGTTTGGGATTCTCGCGTTCATCCGGGACAATAATCATAGTAATAAAGCCTGGTCTGAAATTTTTGCCCGGGTCGGTAGTCGGCAGGCATTTGACCATGGCAACTTTTGGGGAAGCCTCCCTTACCAGCCATTCAAAGTCCTCATAGGTGACAGCCCTGTCACGGTGCTTGATGGTCTGCGGTCCCTGTTCCCTGAGCCAGTCAAGATTCTTCATGTCCCCGCCGCCGTCAGAATCCTCATGATTGGTAACCGATTCAACAAAAGGAAATGCCGTCCGAAGCTTAGTTATGGATTGTACCCCAACATTATTCCCATTCGCTCCCCCGCCGTACTGGTAACTGCACCTGATATTATCCTTCTCTGCAGGAGGAATCATACCTCTCTCGCCATCCCCGAAGGTTATCGTCCCTTTATTGCGGTCAATAATATAGTGCCGGCTCTGGGGACCTGAAGAGTAAAGATAATTCTTTTCATGCCACCGCACCCAGTACCCGATAACATTGCCGTCATCATCTTTGATTTCTTCTATCGCATCCTTTCCTTCCTCAAGGCGGATAGCCGATTTCATCTCATCGGTAAGTGATATCTCAAGCACCATGACTTTTTGCCCAGGCAAAACCGGGAAATGGGAAAAATTGAAAACCTGGCCGGTTTTCCCATCGCTTGAACCCAGAATCTCGCTGTCAACTGTAATGCGGTTATATGCCCAGACCGTGTTCGTGTAGATGCCTTTCAATCGGGGCAGGTTATCATACTTGCCTTCCAGCCTCGCCCGTATCCAGTAATATTCTGTTTCTAACCCGAAGCAGTACCTCTTTTCCATGTCATCCGGCGCAAGGAATTGTATCATCTCCATTTTGGTCAGGTTCCTTGTCCCGTCTTCAACGCTCAGAAGGGACCAGGTCTTACCTGTCCAGTACTCCCACGCCAGGACCGGCGGGTTGCCAGATGCAGGGTTCATGAAAGCCGTGAACATATTTTCAAGGAGCGGGAAGAATATGGTCACAGGAAGCGTAGAAATATCCCGGTCAAATGCCAGGTAAACTGCCTGCTGGGTATCGGATACTGGCTGGAAGGGGGTAATGTTATTATTAACACCTTTGGACGCTTCGGTTTCATCGTGATAAATGAAATCGTTATATGTAAGAATGGTTTCCAGATCTTTTCCGGACAGGTTAAAAGAATATTCAAGCTCTAATTTGCTTATAGACGGCGGTTTATAAGTAAGCTGCCTGTATAGCCATCCCGTCTTTTTGATAGTAAAATCCGTTGAATCCAGGTCCGGTTCAAAGGCAGAATCAATAGTAAGTGAGTTATCGAAAGAAATGCCGGTGACGGTTCTGGTCTGGTTCTGCTTTGTGGCTATGATTGAATCGCCTATAACGAGCTGGGTTTTGAACTTCGTTTCCGTCCCCGTAACAATATTAGCCTTGCTTAGAATTCTGCCAATTCCTGTGCCTGCGTCTACTGAAATCTTGTCATAACTTGCATCCTTGCCGTAGTTCCCGTCAATGATGCGCACGCGAACCCAGTTATTCTTTTCACCGTTGATTTCTTTCTCTTCTATTTTTGGGCATGTGAATTTAACCTTCGCTTCGTTTATTTTAGGCGCGGCTTTAAATGTAAAGGCGTTGGTAGTATCGGTGAAATCATGTTCACCTTTTTTTTCCGGAACACCCTTTTGGGTTGTTTCATATATCGGCTTCCAGTTATTTCCATCCCAGAATTCCCAGACGAGAGTTATAGCTTCCGTATCCGGTGAATCCACTCCAAGTGAAAAGTTGAATTTTAATGCTATGATTGCGTCTTTCTTGGAAAAGACCTCTTTTGAGCCTATATAAAAAGTATCATTGAATTTCGGCCTTTCTCCGAAAGGATAGAAATCCTTTGTCAAATCTATAGGGACATTATTGAAAAATGCTAAATCCGAAGGGACGGTGGAGCCAGGAATCGAGATACTTGCTTTTATTGTGTTGATCACCGGCAAATTTCCTTTTGGAATCGGGGTATTCAGTTCGGCGTAAATCCAGTGATTTGTCCAGTTTTTCTGCGTATCTCTTCCAACCAGCATCTTTTCGGAAATTCCGCCAACGGGTTCAAAACTGAAACTTCCGCTCTTCAAAAAGTTGGCGACATCACTACCTGCTGCAACCTCCAGGGATTTTGGCGCTGAATTTTCATCAAAATAGTACCATTTCACTTCCCGTGGAACAGCCTGTGCTACAGCGGCGACGGTTTTGAGAGTTATATCAAATGTAATGACAGCCTTTTCCTTGAAACTGAAAAGTAAACTATTGCCGAGGTAAAGGCGGTGAGGAACGAGATCCTTCCCTTTGAAAAGGACAACAGCATCTGTTGTATTGCCGGATAGAACGGTGGTTTGGTCGGCCCATTCATCATCATCAGGTGAAAGACTTACCGCCGAAACCAGTTTCTGCGGGATAATTGTAATGTCTTCCGTGGTTTCAAAAACGACGGCTTCTTTTTCTTTTGTCTGGGCAGTAGCTGCCTGTGTACCTGAAGGAATTCTCCTGTAGCTGGTTTCCGCTTTTGCCATGGTAAAGGTCAGCGGCGCCGCAGCCACCCTGGGAGGAAATAAACTTGTACCCACCATATCCAGAAAAGTCAGGAAATTCTTGTCCGGGACTTTATTCAACCGCTGGATTATTATTTCCATCATCCTGGAAAAGATATGCATGAGGGCATCGGCATAATTATCCGACTCGATTGCAGCCGCATCTTTCCATTCGGGGCAATAGTAAAGAGCCAGGCCCCTTACCTGTTCAAACAGCATCTGCTGGTCTCTTGAGTCGATTTTAGGCGGGTCTATTGTCATGGAACATTCCCCCTCTCAAGATAGAATGGATATACCAGGTTAGCTTTTGTGTTAGTCGTTTTTACCATGTAATCTATACTTATGATAAGTATGTTCTGTTCTGTTTCGTCAGGCTCGGCGTTCACGCTCAGTAATTCAATCCTCGGTTCCCACTTCAGCAGTGCCTCTTTTATGTAAAATGTTATGAGCGTGGCTGTTGAGGTATTGTTCGGTGCAAAAACAAGCTCGTTTATCCCGCATCCGAAATCAGGTCTCATGACCCGTTCCCCCTTCGCGGTGCCGAGTATTATCATTATAGATTCCCGGATGGAATCGTAGCCGCCTGAAGAAACTATATTCCCGTCTTTAACGGATACCGGGAACTTCCAGCCGCTGCCCAAGAAATCCGCATCAGATGATTGTGCCATTTTATCCTCCAATCAAAACAGTACCGACCGCCATGACAGTGCCAACCGGAAGGTCGGAAGGGTCGTTGCAGGTCATGGCCATATCGCCGTTCCTTGCCGCCATTTTCCCGTTTATCTTTACAGTTGTACTTCCCATTTTTATAGTCCCTTTGTTCGAGGGTGGACTCTGGAACGGTCCTCCCTGCGGAATATGAGGCGGCGTGTTTGAAGCAGTTG
>JAPMTY010000084.1 GCA_026552835.1 Candidatus Methanoperedens sp. | reverse complement strand
TATCGAACGCCGGGGCAAAAAACTCTATCGAAAAATATATAGATGATTCAAATAATATAACAATCCAGGTGCTAAAATGAGTATAAATTTAGGATTTGTGGTTTCAGAATTCAATCGTGATTTAACAATCCAGATGGAAACCCTTGGAAAAGAACATGCAGCCTTCCTCGGAGCTTCTGTCGGAAAAATATTATATGTCCCCGGGGTTTTTGACATGCCTCTTGCAGTAAAGAAACTTGCCGAAGATGACACTATTAATGCAATAGTTACAATCGGGTGTGTGATACAGGGAGCGACAAAACACGATGAGATAGTTATACAGCAAGCTTCAAGGAAGATAACTGACCTTGCTCTTGAATACGGGAAACCCATAACTCTCGGGATATCAGGTCCCGGGATGAGCCGTCTTGATGCCCATGAGCGCGTGGAGTACGCAAAGAGGGCAGTCGAAGCAGCAATAAAAATGGTCAGGATGCTAAAAGAATAGGGCTGAAGACCGTTAAAAGCTAATATGCATTTATTTTTAACCTGGTGACATATTAGTAACTGCTAACAATAACCTTTAAACACATCGAAATACATAGTTATGTGTAGGGAGGATAACTATGGAAGTTAAGATGCCGGTAAAAGAAATAATGACCGGGGATGTAGTGACCATTGACATAAAAAGTGATGTCCAGAAATTAGCAAAAAAAATGCTAGACTATGATGTTGGCAGCATCATTATCACAGATAAAAAGCAGCCCGTTGGAATAGTCACAGAGCGCGATATCGTCAGGAAAATCGTATCCAGGAATCTTAAACCGGATGATATTTCCATGAGAGAATTGATGACCACTCCCGTGATAACAGTAAATACCGAAGAGGATGTCACCGATACCATGCATAAGATGGTGAAAATGGAGATAAGGCGATTACCCGTTGTGGACAATGGAAAACTTGTGGGCATCGTCACGGATACCGACCTCATCGCGATTTCAGCCGAGATGGGAAACATTTTCTCTGACCTCATCAAGATGCATCGTGAGAAGGTTTTTTCAATGGAGGTTCCTCAAAATATCAATCGGGGGATATGCGAGGAATGCGGCGATAATGTTGACACGCTGTTACTTGTAGATGGGAAACTTCTTTGTGAAAGTTGCAGAGAGACCTTAACGCAGTAATTTGGGATTTTATTGGTACGAATATATCCGAATTAAAAGGAGTATGAGACTATGATAGTAAAAAATGTAATGACCAAAAACCCTGTTTTTATTCAGGATACAGAATTTATGACACATGCGCGCCAGTTGATGAGGGACAGGCATTTTCGCACGGTGCCGGTAGTGGATAATAAGAACAGGGTCATCGGGGTATTAAATGAGAAGGAATTGTTGAACATATATTCCACAAAATCAAATGTAACAGTTGAAGGATTCATTTCCGAGTTCCCGTATGTATATCCTGAAATGGATATGATGCAGGCCGCCAGGTTGATGATAGAGGCAGGCGTGGGCCGAGCTCCTGTATTGAAATCCGGGCAGGATATGACCCTTGCAGGTATTTTGAGCATGGTGGATATTTTCAGGAACCTTGACTTAGAAAAAATTCCTCCAAAGAAGATAAGCGAGGTAATGACCACCGATGTAAAAACATGTTCTCCTAAGGACAATGTTGCCAAAGCCTGGCTGAATATGAAAGAAACAGGTTTTTCGGGTTTGCCTGTGGTAAGAAACGGTGAACTTATCGGCATGGTCACCCGGCGCAATATTATCAACGCAGGCTATGCGAGAATCGAGAGGGAAGATGAGCAAGGCACGAGATCTTCCATGTCGCCGCCTGTAGAAAAGATAATGAGCACACCTGCATATTCCTTAACTCCCGAAACGAGCTTGAAGGAAGCGGTACAGGCTTTCAGGAAGCTTGATGTGGGGAGGCTTTCTGTAGTCAATGGCGGGAAACTTACAGGTATAGTTGATAGAAGCGATATAATAAAAGTATTCATCTAAAGGTGCTTTATGAATTTTAGCAATATGACAAAAAAACAACAGGACCCAAGAGGGTATATGCGGAATATGGCGCCCATTGGTTTTAAATCAAGGATTTCTGAAAAACCCGGCGATATAATGACTGTAGCATCAAAGGATGTTGTGACAATACCCCCTACGATGCCGGTGATTGAAGCGGTCAAGACTATGTTGAAACACGGCTTCAGGAGACTCCCGGTTGTTGATGCGGGTACAAGCCGCTTAAAAGGAATAGTGACCTCGCAGGATATTGTAGATTTTCTTGGAGGCGGTCAAAGAAACCTGATAGTAAAGAACAAGTTCAAAGGAAATATCCTTGCAGCGGTTAATGACAGTATAAGCGGAATAATGGAAGAGAATGTTGTAACGCTACATGAAAAAGATTCGCTTAAGGATGCAATGAATACGATGATAAAAGAAAATATCGGCGGGATTCCCATCCTCGACGGAGAGGAGAGAGTAAAATCCATCATCTCGGAAAGGGACTTTGTTTTCCTGATAGCTGGAATTGTAACCGGGAAGACTGTGGATAAATATATGAGCAAGAGTATAATAACTGCCCCGTCCGATATGTCGGTCGGTATCGCAGCAAAATCCATGATAAATAATGGTTTCAGGAGACTTCCGGTCATCCGGGATGATGTCCTGATAGGCATAATAACAGCCTCGGACATTATGCGTTTCCTGGGAAGCGGGGACATGTTCAACCGGCTTGTTACCGGAAACGCAAGAGAGGTTTTTGATGTGCCAATCAGCACTCTTATAAGAAGAGACGTAATTTTTACGAAATCGGATGTTGACCTGGGAGAAGCTGCAAGCGTTATGCTTGATAAGAATGTCGGTTCTCTTCCAATACTTGAAGAAGGCGAACTTAAGGGCATCATAACAGAACGGGATTTTGTCAGGGCAATGGCGGATTAAGAGGTTTTTATGAAAATAAAGGATATAATGAGCGCACCAGTTTACGTAGTATCGCCTGATGAGAATGTCGCGAGAGCCAGGAACCTGATGCTTCGCCACAAAATCGGAAGGCTTGTAATCGTCGAGAATAACAAGCCGATAGGAGTTGTGACCAAGAAAGACATAAGCAGGAGGCTTAACCAGTGCGAACCGCAGTGGCGCAGGCGGCCGATTGATGATATACCTGTAAGAAAAGTCATGACCGAGAGCCTGATAACGATATTCCCTGAGGCGACACCAAAGCAGCTTGCAGAACTGATGAGTGAAAATAATATCGGCGGGTTGCCGGTTGTCAACAGTAAGAACGAAGTGATAGGCATAGTCACAAAATGGGACTTAATCAAATACTTCTCAACACTGGATCTTGACCTCAAAGTCGAGGATTTGAAAATTGAACCTGCATTAACCGTCAACAGGCATCACACGATAAGCCACATACTTCACGAACTTGATGCGAATATGACGGACAGGGCGGTAGTTCTTCAAGAAAATGATATGCCTGTCGGGATTATTACAAGTTCGAATCTCACTTTCACGGAAATGAAAAATAAAACAGGCGGTCTCCCTCAAAAAGAAATAAAGATGACGCGCAAGGATAGCGCGGCAGGAAGGAAACAGTACAGGTATATAGAAGAAGTACCGCTCGTCGCTGAGGATATCATGTCATGCCCGATTATTTCGATTAAGAACGATGACATGGCAACTTATGCAGCAGGCATAATGGTAAAAGAAAGGATTAACGGGCTGCCAGTGGTGGGTAATGGTGTTATGGGGATATTGACAGGTGAGAATATAGTGAAATCAATAATGACAATGTAGGTGATAACATGAAAGTAAAAGACATAATGAGTGAACCTGTTTCGGTGCATAAGTCAGACAAACTTTCACATGCAATGGACTTGATGGATAAGCATGATACGCGCAGGCTCCTGGTGACTAACGGAAGTGAACTCAGCGGTGTAATTACCATGAGAAGCATTGCCAGGAAGCTCGGGACCTGGAAGACATCGAACCTTCCCGCATCATCACTGCATGTTGCCGCCGCCACTACTGATTTGTTCGCAAAGGTCCTTCCAGATACGGGTATTGAAGATGCCATTGTCTTGATGGACAGGAAAGGTGGAATACTCGTAGTGACCGATAACGGCAATATTCTTGGATGGGTGACACCGCATGAGATTTTGAAAAATGCAAAGGGCGTGAAAGGATATGCTGGCGAGATAATGAAAGATGCCATATCCGTAAGCCCTGGAGACAGGGTCGCGCACGCAAGGCGCATAATGATTGATAACGATATCGGAAGGGTGCCTGTAGTTGAAAACAGCGATATTGCTGGAATCATCACCGAACGAGATGTTGCAAAGGCAATGATGAATTTCAGGAACCTGGTACCGGATAACCAGCAGGATGAGAGAATCCGTAATCTCATTGTGAGCGATATCATGACCAAAGGTGTGAAATCCGTAAGAACGAATACACCTATTTCTGAGGTCGTATCATTGATGCTGAATGAAAATATCGGCGGGGTGCCTGTTCTTAATCTCAAGGACGAGCTGGTTGGCGTAATCAGCAGGAGAGCGATTATCAAGCACCTGGCGGAGAAAGGATGAGACGGGATGTCTCACAATTTGCAAATAAACTGGATATAGGAAAAGTATCCGAACTGCTGGATATTCCCGAACACAGGATAACAGGCGCACTGAAAAGAAAGACGATACAGTATGTATGGGGAAAGAAAGAATTATTCAGGTTCGATAAACCTGTTTCCTCAATTGAAGGAGGCACATCTGTATTTACCGAACCGTTTGATATAGTGCGCGGGTTTCCCAAGATTTCGCGGACATTGATGCTGTCTCCTGCACTGCAAAAGCATTTCTCTTCTTGCAGGAAAGTGGCAGTGGAGGAGAAGATGAACGGCTACAATGTCAGGGTGGCATTAATAGGCGATGCGCTCGTTGCTCTCACGCGCGGAGGTTTTATCTGTCCTTATACAACCGAAAAAGCAATTGACCTCATCGGATATGATTTTTTCAACGACCATCCCGACCTTGTGCTGTGCGGGGAAATGGTAGGCCCGGACAGCCCCTACGTTCCAAAAACGTTTTATGATATCGAATCCCTTGATTTTTTTGTTTTTGACATAAGAGAAAAGATAACAGGGAAACCCCTGTCTGTTATGGAACGGCGGGCGCTTGTGGATAAGTACGGTATAAAATCGGTCAGGCTTTTCGGGGAGTTTGAAATCGGGGAAACGCATTCTGAGATCACGCGGATTATCAAGGATTTGGGCGGCTCACAGCATGAAGGGGTGGTTATCAAAGACCCGCAAATGGTCGTACCTCCGATGAAATACACAAGTTCAGAGAGTAATTGTGCAGACTTGAGATACGCTTTTGAATTCTACAATGATTTCGGGCGGGATTTTTTCTTCGGAAGAGTGTGCAGGGAAGCCTTCCAGTCGGTTGAATGGGACGAGGATGAGGAGAGCGTGGAAAAAAGGTGCAGGCAGCTCGGGGAAAGTCTTCTTTTGCCCATGATAAAAACAATAAAGAAGAAAAAAGATGGTGAACGTATTGCCGAAAACGTACAGATAAGGGTGAAGAGCCTGGATACGGTAAAGGAATTTGAGGAATACCTAAAATTAGTGGGTGTAGATGCTGTTTTTGAGGAGCCGGAACAGACAGGTAATGAATACTTCGTAAGAATCAGGAAAATGCACCAGAGCACCAACGACAGGACTGAAGCGATACTGGGCGGTCAGTTGTGGAGTTGATGGGGGTTTATTACCTTTCATGAATTATATCGGATTATGAAATCATATCTCTGGATAATAATTGCAGTTGCAATTGTGTTGATTGTAAGTGTTCTTTTAATTTCGTTTAATGTTTTTATAAGACCGGAAGCATCTGAATTATATCCACCTGCAGCCAGTCTAAGTCCGGGTAACTACTCAAGCGCACAATCAGTGAATTTATCTTGCCTTCCTTCTGATGCAGATATCTATTATACAATTAATGGGGATACACCAGATATAACCAAAACATTTTTTACGGGAACTCCAATACCCGTTTCTACAGACACAACTACTATTTTAAAAGCAATTTGTGCAAAAGCAGGAAAAACATCAACAGTTAAATCTTTTATTTATACAGTTACCCACCAATTATTACCTCCAACTGCATCGCCTAAACCTAAGGAATATGAATATGCGCAAGATGTTAATTTATCTTGTGAAGAAGGTTCAACAATTTACTATACTCTCGATAATTCCATAATAGACAATCACAGTAAAGTTTATTCCAGTCCAATACGAATTATTTATCCTACTACTATCAGGGCAATCTGTTCAAAAAATGGATATATGGATAGTAATATTTTTACAGGTTCTTATTTTGTAGTAAGGCATCCTGATCCATACCCGACATTACCAAAATCTACATAAACTTTAGTTGAAAAATTTGATACCGTAAAGGAATTTGAGGACTAACTGATATTAGTGGGTACGGATGCTATTTTTGAAGCCCGAACTCGGCCAGCCTCTCTCTTGCAAGCTCCCTTTTTTCCTGATGCTCCTTCAGGAAATCGCGCATAAGCTCAGCAGCATGTTTTTTGCAGTTGCCGCACACGCGCGTGCCTCCCACGCAGTCCTTATAGATTTCAAGAAGCTCGTTATCATCTTCGACAAGGTGGTAAAGAAGTAATTCGTACACTGTACATTTGTCTGGCTCGCCCCCCAGTTTCTTTTGCTCATCAAGCGTCACCCTGCCGCCTGTTTTTGCGCGCATCACTTTTTTTGCTCCGTCTTCGGGTTTTTCCGTAAGTGCAATGTAGCTTTCCGGGATGCTGCTTGACATCTTGCCGCCCTGCAAGCCTGTCATGAACTTGTGATATGTGGAGGCGGGAGGCATGAAGGCATAACCGCCGTATTTTAATTCAACTTGCCTGGCAATGTTTTCTACCTCTTCCAGAGTGTGCTTGAAAACATCCACATGCTCTTCGTAAAGCTTGCCGCCTGTGAGTTTTGCGATTTCAGAAAGGGCATTTACCGGGGCAGCTTTGCCGCGCACGCTTATAAATTCCTTGTCTGCGCTTTTTCTCTCCTCAACTATGAACATATTTACTTTGTAAGCAAGCCCCCGCGTCAGCCTGATATGCGGGTCCTGGTCTGCACCTACGGGAATCACAACGGGTTTCGGGCCGCCGAACTCCGCAAGCTGGGGCTGCAGTATGTCCGCACTCTGCGTTACTGCGCTAACCATGTGCGCTATGTTTGTCTCACCGCTGAAGCCATATATGGCGGACATCTCAGAAAAATTAGCTTTTATGCCAAGCTCAAAAGAAAGGTCTTTTACGTTGGCGGATTTTGACTGGAAATAGATATGACCGCGCTCACCCGGTTCAAAACCAAGAGCAATAGCGCTGAGAATATACTCGTTTATACCAAGTTCCCTGCATTCCTTCCAGCTTTTTCCCCGGACAGCATGCGCCTCCATATCAGCGATAGCAAGAAACGCATCCCCGCCCTGCTGCTGATGCCAGATAATCTCCTCCATCACCATCTTATGACCGAGATGGGCACGACCGGAAGGCATGAAGCCACTCATTGCCGCAAACGGCTTTCCGGCAAGCATGGCGCTAAGGACGGATTCATAACTCCTGTGCCCGAAAATAACATGGCGGCGCATGTACCTGTGCGGGTTGGAAATTCTTGAGAGGAGGTCGTCAAATTTTGATATCCCGAACTCATCGAACAGTTTCGAATAATTATCGATTTTGACTGCGCCCCATGGGTCGAGTGTTGTCATTGCCCCTATTCTCGGTGTATAGATATGTAAATGTTATTGTTATTGTTATACAGGTGTAATAAAAGTAGAAATTGTTCCTCACCAATCAAAGAAATATTACTTTGTTATATTTAACATAGCATTCCTTGAAGCTTCCAGTATTCTTTCCTCATCAAGCGTTGTTACCTGGTAATTTTCCATCAGTATTCGTCCACCGACTATGGTAGTTTTTACATTACACCCGCAGGTGCCATGAATAAGAGCCGAAGCCAGGTTCGAAGATGTAAAGTCAAGTTTTTCAAGCTCCACAATAATAATGTCAGCCAGGCATCCGGGCTTCAGCACCCCGGCATTTATGCTCAGTGCCCGCGCGCCGTTCACCGTCGCCATCTCAAGCACTTTTGATGCAGGTAACACTTGCGGGTCTTTGAGCTTATGCAACAGCAAAGCCGTCCTCATCTCTTTCCACATATCAAGGCTTCCGCTTGATGCTGCGCCGTCTGTCCCGAGTGCCACGTTAATACCTCGCTCAAGCATTTTCGGAACGGGCGCAGTCCCGGCGCCAAGAGCCATGTTACTTGCGGGGCAGTGGACAACATTGACATTTTTGGTTTTCAGGATATTAATATCGTCATCGGATAGCCAGACGCAATGCGCGGCAAGAACGCCCGGCCCCAGGAGCCCGATACTGTTTAAGATATTAATGGAGCACATCCCGTACCGCTTTTTCATTAACTTGAGTTCGCTTTCTGTTTCAAGCACATGGATATGAATCCTCAAATTATCCCGTACAGCAAGTTCCTTCACTCTTTCCAGGAATTCCTTTGAACATGAGGCTGCAGAATGCGGCGCATACATGGTTGTAATCCTGCCATTTGCCGCGCCGTTCCATTTCTGCGCAAATTCCGCCCTGTTTTTAAGTTTAGTATCTGAATCCTCGTTCAATCCTTCAATCATCCCGTATCCGAGCGCAGCCCGCATACCGGTTTCTTCTACGACATCTGCCACTTCATCCATATGGAAATACATATCAGCAAAAGCGGTGGTTCCTGTTTTTATCATCTCAAGCACGCCGAGATACGCGCCTGCCCTGATGTCAGCGGTGGTGAGTTTCATTTCAGCCGGCTGGATTTTTTTTGTCCATTCATCGTAGGGAAGGTCGTCTGCAAATCCGCGGAAAAGGGTCATGGGGAGATGCGTATGGGCATTGATGAGACCCGGCATAACGACACAGCCTTTTGCGTCAATCGTTTTATCGGCTTTTTCGTTGGTGGTTTTGCCTACAAAAATTATTAAACCGTTATCTACGACCACCACTCCATTATCGATAACCGCGCCGTCCATAGTGAGCACGCGACCGCCTCTGATTATCAGGTCTGCCATGGAATGTATGTTGGCTGGCGGTATAGAATAAGTTTTCTAAAATGACATGATAAATGAGTCCGGCAAGGATAATCAACCACGGAGGACACAGAGAGCGCAGAAAGTTGATGCTTTTCTCTGTGTCCTCTGCACTCTCTGTGGTTTTCCAGTCAAAAAATAAAGTCCAAAAACCATGACAAAAACTATTAATCTTTCGCCACTATAAAGCGAGACGATGAAAAAAGTAGCACTTGCGTATTCAGGCGGGCTTGACACCTCTGTGTGCATACCCCTGTTAAAAGAACATTACGGTTGCGATTATGCAATAACGATTACAGTCGATGTCGGGCAGCCGGCAAAGGAAATCGAGCAGGCAGAGAAAAAAGCCAAAAAAATAAGCCAGAAACATTACACAATAGACGCAAAAGAAGAGTTCGTCAAAGATTATATCTTTCCTCTTATCAAGGCAAACGGCAGCTATGAAGGGTATGTCCTGGGCACATCGATTGCCCGTCCTCTCATCGCGAAGAAAGTCGTGGAAATAGCAAAAAAGGAGAAGGCTCAAGCTCTTGCGCACGGCTGCACGGGCAAGGGCAACGACCAATTGAGGTTCGAGGCTGTTTTTCGAAGCACAAACCTTGAGGTCATAGCGCCGATGAGGGACATGAATCTCACGCGTGAGTGGGAAATGGAATACGCAAAGGAACACGGGATACCCGTGGCTGCCACGAAATCAAAACCGTGGAGCGTTGATGAGAATATCTGGAGCCGAAGCATCGAGGGCGGAAGGCTTGAAGAACCCGATTTCATCCCGCCTGAGGAGATATTCGAATGGACCATGTCGCCTGAAAAGGCGCCGGATGCCGAGATTATCGATATCGGGTTTGAATGCGGCGTGCCTGTTTCGTTAAACGGTGAGACGCTTGATGGTGTGACATTGATTCAAAAATTAAATAAAATCGGCGGCGCCCATGGTGTCGGGCGCACTGATATGATAGAAGACCGGGTGCTGGGTCTTAAGGCAAGGGAGAATTATGAACATCCCGCAGCCACGATACTGCTGACAGCGCACAAAGACCTTGAAAAACTCGTTCTCACGAGGGACGAATTGCGGTTCAAGTCAATTGTCGATGAAACGTGGAGCGAACTTGCGTACAAGGGTCTTGTGGATGAGCCCCTGTATTCGGATTTGAATGCTTTTATTGACAGGACGCAGGAAAGAGTGACAGGAAATGTGAAGGTCAAGCTCTATAAAGGCAGCGCAAAAGTGATTGCTAGGGATTCTCAGTTCGCTCTGTATTCTGCCGACCTCTCATCGTTTGACAGCAAGACCATTGACCAGAAGGATGCTGAAGGGGTCTGTAAGTACCACGGGTTCCAGGCAAGGATGTACAGGAAGTTGTGTTGAGCAGGAGATAACAAATTATGCTAAAGAGAAACAAAATCCTGATTTTTATTATCCTGGTTATACTAATGTCGTCGCTTGGATGTCTTAAACCAGTTACTGATTCCTTTACAAACGTTAATTTGAATTTTGCCAGCAAAACAATGGTTATAACAAAAGATGTGTCCGGTTCAACAATTTATTATCAAAGTAAATATCAGGAGCCGCAGCAAGTGACAATAACTCTACAAGCAAGTGATGAACGCATTGGGCTTTCATGGGAACCGTCAGGTACATTCAAGCCATCCATTTCCTGGACGCAAGAAATAGGTAGAGAGCTTCCAAATTCCAAAAACTTTTATATTCTTATAAAAGGTTCATCCCTTCCAAAGGATCAATATGACATCTATGCTAGCATTAAAGGAGGAAGAAGTAACGATTTCTCCAATGATACAATGATAGTAGATTATAAGTGATTTTTGTAACATGTAAAGCGCGATTGAAAGTATCATTTGTAAGGAGAATTTAGGTCAGTAGGTCACACTAATTACGAAAGCATCCAAAGTCTGTTAGAGTACAGTATTTTGCTCACTTTTACTAAAAATGATATGGGCCCGTTGCGATTTGAACGCAAGACCTCTCGGTTATCAGCCGAGCGCTCCACCTGTCTAAGCTACGGGCCCGAAACTAGCGCCCATAT
>JAPMTY010000003.1 GCA_026552835.1 Candidatus Methanoperedens sp. | reverse complement strand
TTCATGGAATTTCAGCATCCAACACTCGCGCAACCCTCATCCATTCACCCTCTGGAATCTGTGATTCATTCTATATTGTATCGTATTTTAAGACGACATGGAATAAATGCGGAGCAATTTGCCTGATTTCTTCGGTTCTTGGAATTATAATAGCAACTGTTGCTGATTTCTCTAGCATTATATGAGTTTGGGAAAATGTCTGGCACAAGGAGAGAATAAAATGATAAAAATAATAACAATATTCGCACTCGCGCTTATTTTAATAATGCCAGCGACAGCATCCAATGTAACAAAAGTCGAAATTCACGGCGTGGTTTTTGATGAAAAATCAAGTACCTACAATACCACATTGCAGTGGGATGCCCAGAACTTCACAGGATTCTATTATAATTTTAACGGAGGAAAATCAAGTGAAACCCTCAGCATCACTCAATCCGCTTCAAGCTTAATAGCCAGCAGCAGGACTATTCAGAAAGATAATCTGTTTTACAATACCTCGCGCACAAGCCAGAACTACACCCTGTTCACTGCAAAAGGCAGGAAAGTTGAAAACGGTCTTAATTACAACAGTACAACAAACACTTTTACAAAAAATACCACAGGGGGCTATTATGCACAGCTCGGATGGTTCGGCGATCGGTACGTCGCTGTAAACGGGAAAGCAAACAAATTAGCTAAACTGATTAAAGAGCAGAAAACAGAGGAAAAACAGACATTAAAGCTCGGCACAGCATGGGACCTCGGAGAAGGGTACAACCTTACGGTTGAATCTCTTGATACAACAACATCCCCAAGGCAGGCATGGCTTTCCCTTAACAAGGATGGGAAAGTTCTTGATAATAAAGTAGTGAATGAAGGTGAAGTTTATACTTACGTTGAAAAAAGCGTGAGCGGCGAGTCAGATGTCCCGATATTTGTTACTTATGTGGAAAGTATCTTTACGGGCGGCGAAGGCATGTCTGTGCTTGTCCAGCTCAGATATACCTGGCTCATCTCCCGGAATGTGCTTGAGGTAAAAGTTGGAGATAAGTTCGGCTTGTTTGAGGTAAAGGAGGCAAATGAAAATTACCTGCTCCTCTATAACAAAGACCAGCAGATAGACCTCAACCAGAATACTGTCCTGCCGTTATATGGCGATCTGAAATTCAGGGTAGCAGATAAAGACACAGCTTTGCGGTTTTATCCGATTCTTGAAAAAACAGCGCCCGGAAAGTATGAGATACGGGGAGGCGCCTATGACCAGACACAATACAAGAATCTTGTCTGGGATGCCCAGAGGTTCCCCAGCTTCTATTATAACTTTAATGGGGGAAAGTCAAGCGAAACACTCAGCATTAACCAGTCCGCATCCAGCCTGAAAAGCACGAGCAGGACTATCCAGAAGGAGAGCCTGTTTTATAATACCTCACGCACTGACCAGAATTATACAGTGTACAATGAGATTGGCCTGAAAGTGGAGAACGGTCTTAATTACAACAGCGCCGCAAATACCTTCACAAAAAGCACTGCCGGGGGCAAGTATGCACAACTCGGCTGGTTCGGTGAGCGTTACGTTGCTGTGAACGGTAAAGCAAACAAATTAGCCAGACTGATTAAAGAGCAGAAAAAAGAAGAAAAGCAGATTTTAAGGCTCGGTACAACCTGGAACCTCGGGGAAGGCTACAACCTTACGGTTGAAGCCCTTGATACGAGAACGTCGCCGAGACAGGCATCGCTTTCCCTTGACAGGAATGGTAAAGTTCTTGATACCAAAGTTTTGAACGAGGGGGATGTCTATACATACATCGAGAAAAGCGTGAGCGGTGAGTCCGATGTGCAGATATTTGTAACCTACGTTGAAAGCATATTCACTGGCGGCGAAGGCATGTCTGCCTTTGTCCAGCTCAGGTACACATGGCTTATCTCCCAGAACGTGTTTGAAGTTAAAGCGGGAGATGAGTTCGGGATATTTGAGGTAAAGGAGGCAAATGAGAATTACCTGCTCCTCTATAACAAAGACAGGCAGATAGACCTCAACCAAAATACTGTCCTGCCGTTATACGGAGATTTGAAATTCAAGGTAGCGGATAAGGATACTGCTTTGCGGTTCTATCCTTTTATAGAGCAAACAATCCCATCCAACAAGGAATTAAAAGCCGAAAGTGCAGTTCAAACCACTACAGTGCCCGCAATAACACAGACGTCGTCTGCACTATCATCATCGCTGCAAGCAAAAGCGCCGGAAGCTGCATTAGCTCCGGCACAGACAGCCGTGCCGGTAAAAACAGAAAATAACACATCTGCACCAAAGCAGTACTGGATTCTGTTTGCAATCGCGGGTCTTGTTACAACAGGATACCTGGTGTTGAGAAGAGATTAAAACCTCTCCGGCAGCAAATGGTATTATTTATGGCAGGACATTTTATAGCTGATGAATTATGCTCACCTTGAGTTAAAGGATGTGTCAAAGACAATCTTACGCAAGGTAAACAATACAAAGGCTAAAACCCGGGTGTTATCCAACCTTGACTTACAGGTACAAAAGGGCGAGCTTGTTACCGTTATGGGCGCCTCAGGTTCAGGAAAGACCACGTTGCTCAGGTTGATCAACAGGCTATCGGAGATTGACTCGGGGATTATCCTGCTGAATGGCAAAGATACCAGGGACTATGAGCCCATGGAGTTGAGAAGAAAGGTGGGAATGGTGTTCCAGGTGCCTGTTGTTTTTAAGGGAAGTGTGCGGGATAACCTTGCGTTCGGCATGAGCTTATGGGGAGATGATATCGATCTTGAGGCACTTTCACTGGATGCGGCAATACCGGCAAATCTGCTGGATGCCGATGCCGGGCAGCTCTCGGTTGGGGAGAAGCAGAGGGTATGCATAGCCAGGGCGCTTGCAAACCGGCCTGAAGTGCTCCTGCTGGATGAGCCGACTTCCTCGCTTGATGCCGCGTCGGCCGAAAAAGTGGAGGCACTGCTGCTTCGCCTGCGCATGGAGCGGAACCTGACCATGCTGTGGGTCACACATGAGAGAGAGCAGGCTCTCCGGATAGGCGGGAGGAGATTAATCCTCAAAGACGGGAGGCTTGAGGAATATCATGCCTGATATCCTTGCTCTTGGCCTGACAGTTCTGCTTGTGGTGCTGACAGCGGCGTATGCACGAAGATTCGGCATAGGGAAGGAAATATCTTTAGCCGGGACAAGAGCCCTTATCCAGGTACTGATTCTTGCCTCTGTAATTCTCTTATTATTCAAGCTGCCCATTTACTGGAGCTTTCTTGTGCTGATGGCCATGGCTGCAATCGCAGGACATACCACGTATTCCAGATCGGGCAAACTTGAAAGAGGTTTGCCCCCGGCGATACTTTCCATAGCTTCTTCTTCAGTGCTTTTGCTGATACCTTTCTTTCTGTTCGGTATCTTCCCGTTTGAGGCACGATACATTGTCCCGACCGGCAGCATTCTGATAGGCAATGCCATGAACGTGAGTTCGCTGGCCATAGACAGGTATAAGGGTGAGATAAAGAACCGCCGGCCTGAGGTCGAAGCTTACCTCGCCCTTGGCGCAAAGCCGGAGCTTGCAGTTTCGGCCTGCCTTAAACAGGGCATCCTCTCAGCCCTGATTCCTTCAATAGATAACATGAAGAACCTTGGTCTGGTATGGATACCCGGTGTCATGACCGGTATGCTCCTGAGCGGCGCCGACCCCATAGAGGCTGCTTCTATACAGATAGTCATATTCGCTGCGATTATTGCCGCAGGCTTTATGGCATCCAGCCTGCTGCTCCATTATTCTACCGAGAGCTTTTTTACGAAAGCGGCCCAGCTTCGGGAAGACCTGGATTAAGTATCCGGGAAAAAAGAGTATATAAGCCAGAATCCGGACTCGAACCAGAATGGAATCGCTCTGCAGGCGATTGCGTAGCCGTTCCGCCATCCTGGCACTGAATATAAATAGCGCTAACCAAAATATGAAAAATGGGGGAGTTATCCAGTCGGCACCCCCGGGGCATTATTTAGCCCGTAGAGGCTCTGGCGCGCATCCTGGAAATAGAAGCGCTCCTGCAATATATTTTCTTCTTTTAATCTGTTCAGGGCGTATCTGACTGTTCTTGCCGGAAGATAGGTTTCCCTCGCAATATCCTTTTGTGTCAAAAATCCGCTGGATTCCAGCACTTTAAAAACAAGCTTTGCCGAGGGAGGTAAATGATCTATCTTCGCGTTCACTAACTCAAATAGCTGTCCATTGTTTGCAAAGACGATTCCTTCTTGAATTCATTTAAAATTCTCCAGCTTAAACTTGAATTTAACCTTTATAAACCTATTTATTGGAGCAATTATTGGCACAATTGATATGATTTTTTATGAGATGAATAAAATAGGAGGTGAAATGTGACTCCCCGGCACATTTCACTATTTGCCGTGATTGGCATATTCTAATAGACCCATATAATTATCAAACTTCATAAATCGGCTATTTTATCCAGAAATCTTCTAGTTCTGGAATTAAAAAGGAAAAAGTTGCCTTTTTCCCTCATTTTGCCCCGAATCCTCCGCGCAGGAAGCGCCGCAGGTCTTCATCATCAACATTCTCGTTTACATCATCGTTTATTTCGTCTTTTTCATAATCCATATTAACCTCAAATTGGAAAAATGGGCGCAAATGGATAGGAAAAAAGCGCCCCTCTTTCTTTTGTCATTTTAACAGCGCCTCTTCTATGGCAAAAGCATCCATGCCGCAGCCCGCGCATGACACAAAAGCAATTCCTTTGATGAAATCTGCGCTTGTTACCGGTATTGCATGCTTGCAGTTGGGGCACCTGTATTGCGTGGTAGAGGTCATATCAGTCACCTGACAGGATCCTGCACCATATGTGCAAGGCATCATCCTGCTCATGCTGCTCCTCCAGCGTTGCATCCCTGCTAACTATACCATCCGGGGCAAAGTAAACCCCTTCTTTTTTCCTGGTTTGTCATTTTAACACCGGAAATTCCATAGTTTTCATACATATTTAAATCACGTAAACAGGCCATATTTGGCAGCTCTATGCGGTTTTCAGGAACAAGGAAGTCAATAATTACCCGGAACGGTTCAGGTATTGCATTGGATTGTGACAAAATATGCCTGTATGTCCGGTGATATATATCCAGTTCGCATTGACAGACGCGGTGAAAAAACCAATGTCAGATAAAAGAAGGAATCGTTTTTGCTATCGATGGCATAGAATCATCGATAGATGAGGGTACTGAGGAAAAGGTTTCAGCATATGAGAACTACGCAAAGGACAGGTTGGGGAAACCGCAATACCGCCGCATGCGAATAAGCCTTGAAAGATTGGCCCGCACGCTTGCGTTAATTGAAACAAGCTGGCAGCGAGCGGGCAGGCATCATGCGCTCCGGGAACTTGAAAATGTACTCATCCGGCAGCATGAAGTTGAGAGGGATGCAGAGAATATCGAAGATGTATTCCTGCGCGGATATATCCATGAGCAGCTCGATATTGTTGCAGCGGCAAGATGGTCTCTGGCTGAAGAAGTCAGATGGGATATAGAATCCAGTAAGAAAAGAATAATATGAATGAGAGTGATATTTTTGTCAGGAAATCTGCCAATTACAGAGTCTGGGTAGATGAGGCTGGAGTTGGGCGCATCAGGGTACTGAAGAGGATAAATTTCAAGACCCTCATAGCCCTTTTTGAGGAGCTTCACGGTGAGATAAGAAAGAGAATTGCAGGGAATCCCGGAAAAGTCCATATTATTTTTTACATATCAAAATCCCTGTACGATGAAATGTCTGTCAATGCAAAAGAATTCCTTGGGTTCTGCTCATCCTGTATGGGCATCAAGTTCGAGCTTGTTTTAGTAGGGATGTAAACATGCCGCTTAGAATGCCATTATATTTTTGTGAGAGATCTCTATTGCAAATCGTTAAATGAATTTTACATATCTTGGTGCATCTGTATAAGGGAATTAAAAAAATACTATTAAAATTTTCTCTTTAATTTTTTAATCCTAATATCTATATTGTTCAATCTAATATTCATGTCTAGATTATTCAATCTGATGTCCATATCCTTGAAGAATAATCTTTTTATTACATATATAGCAAATAAGCTTACAGTAACGGCTGAAATCGTATATTGATTATATTCAAGCATATTTTAACGGCTCTCCAAACTGTTTTTTGCTATATGCAATGTTGTGAGTATCCAATCTATATCATCATAACACAAATCTGTATACAAGAAAGCCTTTGAATTAATCATTAAAACAATTGATGTATTGTCTCCTTTTTTGACTACGGATACTGATATACTTATTTTTCGCAGTCGGTCTAATTCTTTCTTTTTTTCCCACAAAGTCAATCGGTTTTCGGCATTATTTATTAAATTTTTATTGTTGTTATATATTTCTAATGATTCTTTAAGAACATTTTCTAACCATTGGACAGAATTATTATCTAGTACAACAAATGTAAAGACGTTGGGCTTAGATTTTGTCCCTAGACCAATTCCAATTGAAGGATGAATAAATATATTATTTGGTTTATGTATCCATATTTTCAAATTATTACTAATACCCGGCCGCGCCCATTTGTCAATTAAATCTTTTAGTTTATTATTCGGTAATTCTTTAGGAACGGATAAAGGATTACTTTGATTTGTTATTACTATCTCTGAATTTGTCGATGGTTGCATACTTTTACTAATACTATTAATAATACTTAAATGTTTCGATTCTGCTGTAGGCATGTCAAAGTTGTCTTCTCAACCACACCAGTACGGTGCTTACACCCACAGAACCAAAATATAGATTCAGCTCCCTTCCTTCAGGGCAAAGTTAGGAAGTAAGGGAGATTTTGTGACTCTCAATATCGGAAGCTCAAGAAAATTGAAATAATTCTGTTTAATTTTTTTCTTCTATCATCGGAATAATTGTGTCAACATCTGCCTCTTTCTGTGATTATATATATTTGCCTTTCAATTGCGATTGATATGATTGAAGAAATATGTAACCCGTCCCGAATAAATAACTCCTGCCGGATGAAGGTTGAAAGTAAGAAACTCAAAAGTGATGTCGGATTTGATAAGATTGTTAAATTCCTGAATGACCAGAAAGCAGTGCTGGATTATGCAGGTTTGAATTAGTCGCATTTTTTGCCGCAATTATTCGGTTTTTGTAATCATCGTTCCAATTATCGCCTGATTCTGTGCATATTTATAAGTGCCTGCTCATTTGCACTTGCTTATTTCATAAGCAGGCGAATTAATAATGAATACAAGAAGGAATCATCTTTGCCGTCACCGATGACGACAATTTAATGAATCGATCTATAAAACATAGTGCAGAATTCCTGAATGTCCGGGATTTCCTGCAGAAACAGAAGAGCATTTTAAGAAATTCGAGGTGGAATTAATGAAAGGAAAAATTATCACAATTATTCTAATTACAGTAATCACAGGTGCCTTATTATCAGGATGCATCGGTAATCCAAAGTCCGAAACCCAGCCTACCGCTACTGCAACACCGGCATCATCCGGAGCCACGGTTACACAGACCGCTGTAAGCTCAAAGGAACTTTCGGGCACGATAACGCTATCGGGCGCATTTGCCCTGTATCCCATGGCTGTGCGATGGGGCGATGAGTTCACGAAGCTGCACCCCAACGTTAAGGTAGAGGTTTCGGCAGGCGGCGCAGGCAAGGGTATGGCTGACACACTTGGCGGGCTTGTTGATATCGGCATGATTTCAAGAGACGTTGACCCCTCGGAGATCCAGAAGGGCGCATACCCGATCGGTGTGACCAAGGATGCCGTTGTAGCCACGGTCAATGCAAAGAACCCTGTGCTTAACGATCTCTTGAGCAAAGGTGTCAAAAAATCGACTTTTACGGCCGTTTTTCTCAACGGGACTGTGAATACATGGGGAAATGTAGTCGGGACTGATAATAAGGCAGAAATTCATGTATATACAAGAAGCGATTCGTCGGGTGCCTCTGATATATGGGCAAAGTATCTCGGCGGTAAACAGGAAAGTCTCAAAGGCACTGGCGTTTACGGTGACCCCGGCCTGCTTGCTGCGGTACAGAGAGACCCCCTGGGCATAGGCTATAACAACTATAACTTTGCCTTTAATATGAGCAGCGGGTTGCCTGTTGATGGTATCCAGATAATACCCTTTGACGTGAATGGAAACGGCATCGTTGACCCTGATGAGAATATAAGCACCAAGGATAAAACAATTGCAGCCATTAAAAGCGGAGTGTTCCCGAGTCCGCCTGCGAGAGTTGAATTATTCGTGACCAAAGGCAAGCCCACAGGAGTTACCTCAGAATTCATCAGATGGGTTCTGACTGACGGACAGAAGTATGTTGATGAGGTAGGCTACATACAGTTGTCGAAGGAAACGCTTGATGGAGAGTTGAAAAAGCTTGAATGAACAGGTTAAGGTTTTTCCTTAACCTTGTTTTTTATTTTGATAAGGATGTGCAGTTCGTGAATATCAGAAAACTAAAGGACGCTTTTGCAGGCAGGCTCATGCTGGCCGCTGCTATTTTCTCAAGCGTGCTTTTATTTATTGTGGCTTTCGCCCTTTACCTGAGGTCAAAGCCGATTCTTGAGGTGAAATCGCTAAGCGACCTTCTGCTTGGCATTACATGGCTGCCTTCCCAGGGCGATTTCGGCTTTTTTCCCTTCATCCTTGGTACGGTCTATGTAACTGCGCTTGCCATGGTCTTTGCGATACCCCTATCCATCCTGAGTGCTGTCTATCTTGCAGAATATGCTAATGAGAGATTGAAATCGATGATTTTGCCCCTGATAGACCTGCTTGCAGGCATACCGCCTGTAGTATACGGACTTTTCGGGGTGTTGGCCATTGTGCCTCTTGTAGCTGGCATAGCACCTTTATTCAAAGATTCAGGAATACCGCTGTTGAGCGGCGGCAGCTATGTCACAGGCTACAGCGTACTTGCCGGCGGCATCGTGCTTGCTATCATGGTGTTCCCCATAATTATTTCGATATCCTATGAGGTATTCAAGGCAGTGCCGTTCGAGGTGAGGGAAGCCTCGCTTTCGCTTGGCGCCACGCGGTGGCAGACAATAAAACATGCTGTAATAAGAACCGCCCTGCCGGGCATAGCAGCCGCTGTTATTCTGGGCTTCTCCCGCGCGATTGGAGAGACCATGGCCGTCCTCATGGTGGTAGGAAATGTGGTAAAAATTCCCTCCTCGATATTCGATTCTGCTTATCCCCTTACTGCGCTTATCGCCAATAACTACGGTGAAATGATGTCCATACCGATGTACGATTCTGCCCTGCTGCTTGCTGCGCTTATACTGATGCTGATAATCCTGTTCTTCAATCTTGGCGCGAGACTGATTTTGATACGGATAGAGAGGAGGATGCATGGATAAACTCCGCGAGGAGAGGCTTTTCAAAGCTCTAATGATATTATCGCTGGCTATCGTTGTGGGCAGTCTTTTCTTAGTTGTAGGTGTGATAGTCTGGAATGGTTTGCCTGCTCTTTCGCTATCTATGATTACACAAACTCCGAAGGGTGGATTCTATCTCGGGAAAGAGGGCGGTATCCTGAATGCCATAGTTGGCTCCCTCTATCTGGCTTTTGGCAGCCTGATTCTTGCCCTTATGATTAGCCTGCCTGCGGCGCTGGCGCTTCAAAAAGATTATATCGGGAAAACAAGGCTTGCATATTATATCAGGCTCTCCCTTGATGTGCTCTGGGGCACTCCCTCTATCGTGTACGGCGCATTTGGATTCATTATCATGCTTTATCTTGGTATGAGAGCATCGCTCCTTGGTGGAATCATAGTTCTTACGATTTTGCAGCTTCCCATAATGATAAGATCAATGGAAGAGGTCATAAAAATGGTTCCCTCTGAATTGAAAGAAGCTTCCTATACGCTCGGAGCTACACGATTTGAGACGACAACACGGGTGGTTGTGAAGCAGGCTC
The DNA here is from genome assembly GCA_026552835.1 of Candidatus Methanoperedens sp. The sequence goes on along the minus strand of JAPMTY010000003.1, from coordinate 21,833 downwards.
TGCCAGGCATTGTGACAGGTGTGATTCTTTCCTTTGGCAGGGGAATAGGAGATGCGGCCTCGATACTCTTCACAGCAGGTTACACAGACAGCCTACCGCGCTCCCTTTTTGACCCTGTGGCTTCGCTTCCGCTTGCTGTGTTCTTCCAGCTCGGAACTCCATTCCCGGAGGTGCAGGCGCGGGCTTATGCCAGTGCGTTGATACTTCTTATAATCGTGCTTGCATTGAGCATAGCATCACGATATTTATCTAAGAGATTTATGAAAAACATTATCAGGTGATTGCATGGAAAACTTACGTTTTATCAAACGAAGGGGTATGCTTCGCATACCCCCAGACCGCATAAAGCGAGGTGTCGCTTTATGAAAAGCCATATCAGTATCCAGAATGTCAATGCGTTCTACAGCGACCATCAGGCTCTCAAAGGCATAACAGTCGATATACCGGAAAAGCAAATAACAGCCATCATAGGTCCTTCAGGATGCGGTAAGAGTTCTTTGCTCAAATGCTTCAACAGGCTCATTGACCTCACAGACGGGGCAAGAGCTTCCGGGAAAATAATAGTGGATGGCATGGATATGCTAAACGGCAGTATTGATGTCACGGATGTAAGGCGCAAAATGGGCCTCTTGCCGCAGAGGCCAAACCCGCTTCCAATGTCGATATACGATAATGTTGCATACGGGCCCAGGCTGCATGGAAAACCGGACAAGAAAGAACTGGATGAAATAGTGGAGAAATACCTGAAAATAGCTGGTTTGTGGGACGAGGTAAAAGACCGCTTAAAGACACCGGCATCAAAACTCTCTATTGGCCAGCAGCAGAGGTTATGTCTTGCGAGAGGACTGGCTGTCGAGCCCGAAATTATCCTGTGCGATGAGCCCACATCAGCATTAGACCCGGTCTCATCGCAGCATATCGAGGAGCAGCTCCTGAAACTCAAGAAGGATTACACCATCGTGATAGTAACTCACAACATCCACCAGGCAATGAGGCTTGCTGACTACGTAATCCATCTATACCTCGGTGAAATCGTGGAACATGGCCCCGCAAATGAAGTGTTTGAAAACCCCAAGGAGGAGAGGACGCGGGCTTATATTAACGGGACTTTCCTTGTTGATGTGAAAGTGGACCAGGAGATAAACCTGAAAGGAAATGTGTGCCCCTATAATTTTGTGTATGCCAAACAGGCGCTGAATGCACTTCCTAAAGGAAAAATCCTGAAAATAATCGTGGACGACCCCACGGCAGTAACCGAAGTCCCGAGGGGCATGGAAGCCGACGGTCATGAGGTATTGAGCGTGAACCAGCAAAATAAAACGGATTGGGAGATCATCATAAAGAAGCAAAGCTAACGTTGTGGTTTTTAACTACATCGTTAGAGAAATTACTAATTCTTCAAATAATCCTCAAGATTAAAGAGGAGGCTCATGTCAACATCAGCGTAGGTTTTCTTACCGACTTCAAAGGGATTATCCATATCTTTAATGAGCATTATCAGGCCGATGAGTAGGGATGATGTTGCGCCGATCAAAGCCAGTCCTTCATAAAACGGCTCTGTTTTTACAAACAGCAGCACCAGTAAAACCGCCCCGACTGCCAGTTCTGCAATACCGTATGCTGCAGGAATGAAGGTTGTTTCCGCAATTGTCCTTACGCGGTTGGAGGTCCTGTCAATATTGATCAATTCCGTGCGCAATTTTACAAGGAATTGAGGAGCAATGTTCTTCTCAGCGAGGCGTTTTATATCCCCGTCTATTGCATCCATTGCGGAATTTATTTTTTCAAGGTCCCAGGCATTATTCTTGAAATTTGAATTTATAATTCGGAGCAGGTCAATAACATGGGAGCGTAGATCTTCTGTAATTTTCCTATCATCAACCCTTATAATCCCGCTGTCCTTGTAAAGAGCCTTGATGGATGCGGCCAGTTCACCCGGTATTTTCTCACTTTCCTTGTAATCGGAAAGTGTGCCTGTAAATATGATGGCTATGGTGAAAATCACCCCGCCCACAAGAGCAGTAACGAGCGGGCTTGCCGTAGCTGCATTGAGGTTATACACGTCGATTAGCCATTTTATGACCAGTAATACGAAAACAATGATCAGTACGTTTAATGTCAATCCCCATTTCTTCATGAAATTATTCATACCGACCTCTACACTTTTTCTTATTTATGAAACTTTTCATTATCAAACAGCAATTTTGCAAGGAATTTCATGTACATCACAAGGTCTTCCACCCGGATATTCTCATCATCCGCATGGGCATTGCTTTCTGTCCTCCTTCCTATCCCGAAGCAGCATGCAGGGAGGCCCGTCACCTTGACCACATAAGCCACGTCAAGGCTTCCCTGCGCACCCGCAAGCCTCACGTCCCTTCCCGCAACTTCGCCCGCCACCCGCTTTACTTCCTTAACCCATGGATGGTTCATATCAGTGAGCAGGGGGGCGTAAATATCATCACAGCTCATCTTGAAATCGATATCCGGATATTTTTCCCTCACTCGTGAAAGAGCGGCGTTCATCTCTTTGCAGACATCCTCAAATTTCTCCTCAGGAATATAGCGGCGGTCGCCTTTCATCGTGCACTTATCGGGCACTATATTCTGTTTAACACCCGCATTTATTATTGTGATATTGAGAACCGGCATTAAAGTCTCAATGCCTGTTTTGCGGCTGATTGCAATACTGGCAGGCACGTTTGAGCGTCGTATCTCAACTTTTGCCTTGAGTTCCAGTAACTCATTCATGATGGGTACGGATTTCTCTATCGCATTCACGCCCAGAAAACTGCTGCCGCTGTGATACGATTTCCCGAAAACATCAATCTGCCAGTCCACGTTTCCGTTCGAGGCGATGGTGATATCGTCGCTGTCCCCGTCCATGCTCAGGAAATAATCCCCCGAAATTTTTCCGATATCGGAAAGATAACAGAGGCCTGAGTAAGGGCCCATTTCTTCATCTGTTGTCAAAGCGATATTAAGGTTGTATCCGGGTTTGATGCCCAGTTCCTTCATGACAGAAAGCACGGTTAATAGCGCGCTGACGCCCCCTTTTGAATCTGCTACGCCGCGCCCGAAGATGCGCCCGTCCTTCACGGTGACCTCAAACGGCGGCACACTCCAGTTTGCGCTTGCAGGGACGACGTCAAGATGCGTATTGATTAATAGGGTTTCCGGCGCGCCCACGTTTAATTTAGCCGATAGATTCACACGTTCTGCCTTGAGGTGGGAGAGGCGGGGATTTTTTTTCTCGAATAATTCGCGGGGCATGCGGATAATCTCAACCTCAAAATCCAGCTCCCTGAGAATGCGGGCAGCCAGTTCCATGATTTTTCCGTAGTTCTCACCCGGCGGGACATGCGTTTGAATGCGCACAAGTTCATCGAGCGTCTTTATTGACGTATCAGCCCTTGATTCAAGGTAATCGAATAATTCCTTCATCCGGTTCCAAAAGGACTTTATCACCCAAATCCTTTTTGCCTTGATTACAGCTATTAGAGCCGATGGCACTTGAAGAAGAAATAAAGGCGATTGCGGAAGAAATCTCAAAAACTAAATATAATAAGGCTACCGAAGGTCACATCGGGCGCCTTAAATCAAAGATTGCGCATCTTCGGGATGAAGTGCAGAAAAGGGCTTCTTCAAAAACCGGCGGGGAAGGATTTTCTGTAAAGAAATCGGGCGATGCTTCTGTAGTGCTTGTGGGATTCCCGTCTGTAGGCAAAAGCACTCTCCTGAACAGCATGACGGGTGCGGAATCTGCGGTTGCGGCCTATGAATTTACTACCCTTGACGTAGTGCCCGGGGCGATGGAATACAGGGGGGCAACAATCCAGATACTGGACGTGCCCGGACTTGTACGGGGAGCTGCTTCAGGCAGGGGACGGGGCAAAGAAGTCATCGCTGTAATACGGAACGCAGACCTTGCCGTGATATTGCTCGATGTTTTCCAGCTCGTCCACTATGATGTTCTCGTCGAGGAATTAAATGAAGCGGGTATCCGCGTCAATTCAAAGCCGCCTGATGTCACGATAAAGAAAAAAGCAAGGGGCGGAGTTATTATAAGCAGCACTGTTGATCTTGGCCTTGACGAGGACACCATAAAAGCTATCCTGGGCGAGTACAGGATCCACAACGCGAACATATTGATACGCGAGACAATCACCATCGACCAGTTGATAGATGTTGTCCTTGGCAACAGGAAATATATCCCTATTATCGTGGTTATCAATAAAATCGACCTCGCCGACGAATATACACTCAGGAAATGCAAAGAGAAATTCCCGGATGCTGTCCTAGTTTCTGCTGACAAAAAGGTTCATATCGAAGAGCTTAAAGAAAGATTATATGAAAAATTAGGATTTATCAGGATTTACCTGAAGCCGCAGGGCAAGCCCGCAGACATGGATGAACCACTGATAGTGAGGGAAGGCTTCACCATCGGCGATGTATGCGACAAGCTTCACCGCGATTTCAAGAAGCGGTTCAGGTATGCGCAAATATGGGGCGATTCAGCTAAGCATGAGGGGCAGCGCGCCGGTCTTGACCATATGATGTACGATAATGATATCCTGACTATTGTGCTGAGGAAATGAAAAAATGAAACAAATTAAACCGCAGATGAACGCAGATGAACACAGATTTCTTCCTATTACGCCTCTTCTGACCGTGGACGCGCTTATTATATTTGAGGGAAAACTTGTCCTTATCAGGCGCGGGAATCCGCCATTCAAGAACCATTTCGCACTCCCAGGCGGGTTCGTTGAAGTCGGGGAGACGGTTGAGGCGGCTGTCGTTCGCGAGGCAAAGGAAGAGACGGGACTTGATATAGAAATAATCAAGCTTACTGGCGTGTATTCTGACCCTTTGCGCGACCCGAGGGGGCATACTGTTTCTGTATGTTATCTTGCAAAAGGGAGGGGAAAACTTAAAGCAGGTTCGGATGCTAAGGATATAGGGCTATTCGGTTTGAATGAAATACCCGAACTTGCATTTGACCATAATAAAATCATAGAAAACGCCAAGAGTGATATTAATGGAATTTTGTCCTAAATGTAAAAGCATGATGATGCCAGCTAAAAATGTCTATAAGTGCAGGAAATGCGGGCATGAAATGGAGATAAAAGGGGGTTTTGTCTCAAAGACCAAACGGGATGAGCGCGAGGTAACAGTCCTTGAGGGGCGCGAGATGGGAATGCCCACGACCAAAGCCAGATGCGAGGATTGCGGGAATGATTTGGCTTACTGGTGGCTGCGGCAGCTTCGGTCTGCTGATGAGAGCGAGGTAAGGTTTTTCAGGTGCACGAAATGCGGGAAGACGTGGAGAGAGTATAACTAAAGGAATAAATCTTATAAACCCCGCAACCAAAATAGCCCGTCATGAAGCAAAAACTCACAGTCAACCTCGAAACCGACCTGAAACTCCCCGCAAACGTCTGGAAATTCGGGGACGACATAGATACGGATGCAATAATTCCGGGAAAATACCTCACCATCAATAAACCCGGGGAGCTTGCAAAACACGCTTTTGAGGGCGTTCGCCCTGAATTCGCAAGCGGTGTGGAGGATGGGGACATTATTGTGGCAGGTTTTAATTTCGGGTGCGGCTCATCGCGCGAACATGCGCCTCTTGCGCTTCGGGGCGCGAATGTAAAATGCATCATCGCAAAAACATTTGCCCGTATCTTTTTCAGGAACGCAATAAATATCGGACTTCCTCTTCTTGAGTGCCCTGATACGGATAAGATAGAGGAAGGAGACCACATAGAGGTCGATTTTGGGTCCGGGATTATCACCAATACCACAAAAGGCCAGACCTACCAGGCGACGCCGCTGCCCGACTTCGTGCGCGGCATAGTGGATGCAGGCGGGCTTATCGGGTATGCGCAAAAAATGGTTCAGTGAAGAATGGTTTTTATTATAATTTTTTGCGACTTCTGCGATGGGTATCTTAATTCACCGCAAAGACGCCAAGAGCGCAAAGATTTTGAAAATCATTTCATGTAACCAGAAAATTAAAAAAAAAGAAAAATCAGTAATATGCGTTTCGCATATTACTGGCTTGTTTCGTATCTTTTCAGGATGGCTATAACCTGATTCAACAGGTTCTTTGATTCTGTAAGATGCTTGGCGCCAATGTCTGCAGCCTTGTCAAGATTTGCATCCAGTATCATCAGGTTCTCCTGAAGCAGATATATCAGGTACATCATTACGCACCAGTACACTGCGAGAGCCAGGAATGAAAATATACCAATTACTACTAATTGACTGTATATCAGCGACGTGGATTGACCCAGCGGCTGCAATATACCAATTGCATCCATGAAATTCCAGAGTATTACTATTCCGAATATCATCGGTACAATTGTTGCAAGAATTAAACTTTGTTTGCTCAGCCTCATGCCTTTTACCTCCGGTTGCTCTGTGTAAGTTATCTTTCTATTTAAATATATCTTAGTTCGTCTTATTTTATTCATACCTCATCGGATATTTATATGTAGAGAGCGCCCAATTTTGAATTATGGAAAAAATCGAAACAGAATGCCCTTCATGCTCACCCTCAGAACCCGTCCCGCATATTGTCCTGAAAGGTACAAAGGACGTACTTTTACAATGCGAGGAATGCGGGTCAGTCCACAAACAGAAAAAACCGAAAAATGCACTCGTGAGAGTCATAGTAAGCAAAAGAGGGGAATCGCTCCATACCAGAGCGATGCTTTCAGGCCTTATTAGGAAAGGCGATGAACTCGTAATAGATGATGAGGCGACGGGTGAAGCTTCCCTTGTAAAGGTCACTTCAGTCGAGGTCGGCGACAAACGAATGGATGAAGCCGATGCCGAAGATATTAAAACGATATGGGCGAGGGCGATTGACGAGGTTTTGGTAAAAATCGCAATCAGCCACCGGGAAACCACCGAATCCGTAGAGATGCGCGTGCCCGGCGACCGGCAATTTGTTATAGGGGATAAAGTAGAGGTAAATAACCGCAAATTGAAAATCATACGGATAAAAATAAGGGACGGCTGCTTTAAAAGCAGGAAAGGTGTTGCAGTTGCTGCAAAATACATTAAACGCATCTATGCAGACTCGGGTTTTAAGAGTCCAAAGAAAATCAAAAGGGCAGGTGGCGAGCGGGTTATAATTAAAAAGCGGGAGTCGGTATGGAGTTTGAAAACCAAAAAAGCAGATTGATAGAGGAATTAAGGCAGCACGGGATAAGCGAACGCGTCCTGAGTGCGATGAAAAGCGTTCCGCGCTACCTTTTTGTCCCTGAAAAAGAACAAAGGAATGCGTATGCAGATTATCCTCTGTCCATCGGGTGGGGACAGACCATCTCAGCCCCTCACATGGTCGCGATCATGTGCGACAACCTTGATATACAGGACGGCATGAAAATACTTGAGATTGGCGCGGGTTCGGGCTACCATGCCGCCGTGATGGCAGTGCTTGCGGGAAGCGGTCATGTCTATACTGTGGAACGGATAGAAGGCCTTGCCCAATTTGCCCGCGATAACCTGAAAAAGGCAGGCATCACCAATGTCACCGTGATAGTAGAGGACGGCTCTCTCGGACTTGCAGGTTATGCGCCGTACGACCGCATCAGCGTTGCAGCGGCCTCTCCTGAAATCCTGGAGACGTTAACAGACCAGCTCAGAATCGGGGGGAAACTCGTTATCCCTGTAGGCAAAAATTTTCAGGAACTTTATCTTGTGACAAAAATCGACGGGATAAAAAAAGAAGCGAAAGGGGGCGTTGTGTTCGTGCCCCTTGTTGGTAAAAAAGGTTTCCCTGATTTTTAGATTGAATGAAGCTCGCCTGACTGGATTTTCTCAACCAGTTTATTCCATTCGTTCTTCTTTAATCTCACCGTATTCGCATCTTCGCCTATCAATACTTCATTTCCGACAACTTCAACTGCAGGACAGCAGCTTTTATCGCAGATGTAAACTTTCATTGAAATCACCTGCTCTATGTTAGCTGGTATGGATATAAATTTTAGCATCCATTAACTATATTTCAATGCGTGCCTATGAAAAGGGGCATGAAGTACATCATAGTCACAGGCGGTGTGATGAGCGGGCTCGGGAAAGGAATAACGGCTGCTTCTATCGGGCGCATTTTAAAAAATAAGGGTTTCAATGTGACCGCCATCAAGATCGATCCGTACATCAATATCGATGCCGGTACCATGAGCCCCTACCAGCACGGCGAGGTTTTTGTACTGAAGGACGGGGGCGAGGTGGACCTTGACCTTGGCAATTATGAACGTTTTCTTGATATCGAACTCACGCGCGAACATAATATCACCACCGGACAGGTGTACCAGACAGTTATTGAAAAAGAGCGCCGCGGCGATTATCTCGGGAAAACTGTTCAGATTATCCCGCATATAACAAACGAGATAAAAGAGAGAATCAGGAAAGTTGCAAAACAAAGCGGCGCTAATATCTGTATAATAGAAGTGGGCGGCACGGTTGGCGACATAGAGAGCATGCCTTTCCTTGAGGCAGTGCGCCAGATGCACAGCGAAGAAAAAGAGGAAGATATTATTTTTGTCCATGTCACTTTAGTGCCTCTTGACACCCAGGGCGAACAGAAGACAAAACCTACGCAGCATTCGGTCAAGGAACTCCGGAGCCTGGGTTTACAACCCGATGCAATCGTGGTGCGGTGCAAGGAACCCGTGCTCGAAGATACCAAATCAAAAATCGCGCTTTTCTGCGATGTGCCTGCAAACGCGGTGATAAGCGCGCATGATGCAAAGGATATCTATTACGTTCCAGCCCTGATGGAACAGGAAGGGCTCTCAGATTATTTAATGGGAAAACTCAAACTTACCCCGCGGGAAATATCCCATGAATGGGATATACTGATGAACAAGATGGCTTCTATCGACAGGGAAATACGTATAGCTGTTGTCGGAAAATACGCACATCTCGGGGATTCCTACATCAGTATAAGAGAAGCGCTAAAACATGCAGGGATAGAGTGCGGATGCCAGGTCAATATTGACTGGATAGATGCCGAGGAGTTTGAGAGAAAACCTGCTTCTATTGAAATGCTCGGGAAATACAATGGCATTCTGGTTCCTGGTGGTTTCGGAGTTCGCGGTACAGAAGGCAAGATACTTGCTGTAAAATATGCACGGGAACATAATGTCCCATACCTTGGGTTGTGCCTCGGACTGCAGCTTGCGGTCATAGAATTCGCCCGGAATGTGGTTGGACTTGCGGATGCGAACAGTTCCGAGCTTGCACAGACTGAAAATCCCGTCATTGATATTCTTCCGGAGCAGGAAAATGTCAGGAATAAAGGCGGAACAATGCGTCTTGGGAACTGCGAGGCGATATTGAAGGAAGGGTCGCTTGCAAGCAGATTATACGGAGGTACAGTACTTGTCGAACGCCACAGGCACAGATATGAGGTGAATCCGGAATACATCCCGCAGATTGAAGCAAAAGGCATGAAATTCACTGGCCGCAACGACCACAGGATGGAAATAGCCGAGATACCGGGGCATAAGTTCTTCTTCAGCTCGCAGTTCCACCCTGAATTCAGGTCACGCCCCGGAAAACCTTCACCTCCGTTCCTGGCATTCGTGAAGGCCGCGCTTGAGTAGTATTCCAAGAGGAAAATGAGATTCAAAATCCTCCCCGACCTGATAAAATACGACGGCTCCCAGATAGCTCCTCTCTGGGCTTACAGCATGGGAATAAAAGGCGATTCCATTGTGTGCTTTCATGGTCCCATGGACGTGACATTTGAGAATATGAAAGATCTCGAGGATGAAAAAGCCGGGAAAACCATAAAGGGCGATGATTTGCTCCATATTATTGTGGAAAGGTTCGATTCCCCTGCAAGCATGCGCCTTTCCTATTATATGCAGCGCCTCCTCATTATCTGCGTAAAGGATGTACTTGAAAAGCACGGGATAAAAACGACCAGGAACGGCGACGACCTTTTTATCGATGACAGGAAGCTCACTGTGAGCATTGCCAGCGCGGGGGTTGCGAGCGAGAAGATTCACTGCGGGATAAACATCACTACAAAAGGGACGCCCCGCGATGTCAAGACTGCAGCACTTGGGGAGTTCGGACTGGACTGGAAACCTGTCGCAGAGGAGATTTCCCAAACATTTTTGCATGAAATAGAGGATATCGAAGGCGACATTACTAAAACAAAAAGCCTATGACCGATATAATCAAAATTGGACTGGTCTTAATACTGGCAGGTTTTGCGCTGGTTTTTACAGGATTCTTTCTATCAGCACGAAATGCAGATTTTGCAGGACTTATCATGATTGGCCCTATACCCATTGCATTCGGTTCATCGCCCGGCATTACATTGATTGCGATGGTCATCGGTTTATTTTTGATGCTTGCTTATTTTATGCTCGGGAAGAGAAATGCCTGACTGGACTTTCCTGATAACAGCCGGAAGCTTCCTGATAATCCTGGGATTTCTTCTTGCTGCTTTTGGCACGATAGGGAATGAAAAGAAAGGCGCGGAAGAGGAAAGACCCGAAGAGGCGGGCAAAGAAACCAGAGTAAAAGGCGGAGGCGTGATATTTATCGGTCCTGTACCTGTTGTTTTTGGCACCGATAAAAAATCTGCTCTCCTCATGATGATTTTAGCGATTGTGTTGATGCTGCTTTTGATATTATTTCTGAAATAGATGAATACCTTAATAAATAATCAAACCATTAGATAGCCGAGGAAAGTTAACCAATGGTGGAAGATATCGGAAAAATCATAAACAATGGAATTGAAACATATACTAAGAATCTCAATCTTGGCATTCCTTTTGCCCTGAATGTAATAATAACCAGCCTCCTTGCAATCATTATACTTGGTTTTGGGTTTTTAAATATTTTTGGCCCTTCATTATCTACACTTGAAAATACCACCACCCCACAGGAAGTCCTGTTGATTATTATTCCTATGGTAATATCACATCTTGCTCAAATTATTATCCTTCTCATCACGTTTTTCTTAATTTCCCTGGCTATCGAGTCGTTCTTTACTGCAGGCGCTATCGGGATGGCCAGACAGGCCACGGAAACAGGGAAAAGTGAGCTAACAACGATGGTAGAGGCGGGAAAAAAGAACGTTGTGAACCTCTTCCTGGCCGATGTCCTTGTCGGGCTGCTTTCGCTCGCTGGTATAGTGTTCATAGTGCCCGGCGCTTTGAAATTTGATATCAATCAACTCTTATTCCCTGAAAAAAACGGTGCGCCGTTTTTGTTGATTGCAGGGATTTTTTTGTGGGTATTATATCTGCTTATTTTAGGTCTTGTATTTGCTGTTTTCAGGTATGCCCTGGTTGTGGATAATCTCGAACCCATAGAGGGTATAACCACTGGTTTTAATTTTTTCAAAAAAAATAAATCCGATGTATTCGTCCTGTGGCTTATTCTGGGTATAATCATTGTCGCTATCTCAATTATCGGGGAATTAATGAGATTCTCTCCTGTTATGAATCTCATCTGGCCTCTCGTCAATGTATTCATAAACGTTTTTGTTGTTGCCCCTCTAACCACAGTATTCTGGGTTCGCCTGTACATGACGAGAACTGGTAAAGAGGTCTATTTCAATGATTTACTCCTTCATCCGAATGACCTTGCAAAGCTCAAATCTGAACAAGAAACCTAAAGTTTCCCGATAAACACTTCAATCCTAGCAAGCGCCTTCACAAGTTCCTCATACGATGTTGCATAGGAGCACCGCAGATACCCCTCGCCGCATTCCCCGAACACGTTGCCTGGGACAACGGCCACTTTCTCTTCTTTCAAAAGCCTGCCTGCGAACTCTTCCGAGGTCAATCCTGTGCTTTTTATTGAGGGGAAAGCGTAGAATGCGCCTTTTGGCTCAAACGTCTCAAGCCCGAGTTTATTCAATCCCTTAACAACCAAGCGGCGCCTCCGGTTGTATTCCCTGACCATCTTTTGCATCTCGCCGTCGCCGTTCTTGAGAGCCTCTATCGCTCCCATCTGTGCTGTAATCGGCGCACAGAGCATTGCATACTGGTGGATTTTCGTCATGGCTGCGATTAGCTCCTCGCTTCCTGCGGCATAACCAAGGCGCAAACCTGTCATGGCATGCGATTTGGAAAAACCGTTCAGGATAATGCTTCTCTCTTTCATCCCCGGGAGTGAGGAAAAACAGGTATGTGCGCCATCGTAGGTCAATTTTGCGTAAACCTCGTCCGAAATCACCGCGATGTCATTTTCATTCACAACATCAGCTATCTCTTCAAGGTCTTTTTTTCTCATGACAGCGCCCGTGGGATTGTTGGGGTAACTCAACACAAGCGCCTTGGTTTTTTTTGTGATGCTTTTTTCAATCTGGTCTGCCGTGACCCTGAACTCGTCATCACTATATGTGGGCACCGGGACGGGCACACCGCCTGCGAGTGAAACGCTGGGTTTATACGAAACGTAGCAAGGCTCGGGGATTATTACTTCGTCTCCAGGGTTTGTTACAGCCCGAAACGCCAGGTCTGCGGCCTCGCTTACCCCTGTTGTAACAAGAATCTCATTTTTCGGGTTATAATCAATCCCGTAATCCAACATGTAAGATTTTGATATCAATTCCCTCAATTCCAAAAGGCCGAGGTTTGATGTGTAGGATGTGAAACCCTTTTCAAGCGAGTAGATGCATGCTTCCCTGATATGCCACGGGGTGACAAAATCCGGCTCTCCCACGCCGAGTGAGATCACATCGTCCATTTCAAGGACGAGGTCAAAGAATTTCCGTATTCCTGAAGGGGGGATTTCCCTTACCTTTTCGGATATGAATTTTCCAGGCATGACTTCACGGGGATACAGCAAGGCGTTCTGAACGTTCTTTCTCGAATAAGACATCTCCATCCTCCTTGTATGTGCGCAGTACAAAATGCGTTACAGTCCCCTGCACCTGTTCAAGCGTGGCTATTTTCTCAGCTACAAAAAAGGCTACGTCTTTCATGGACTTTCCGCGCACTGTAAGAGAGAGGTCGTGGTCTCCTGAAATGAGGCGGACTGACCTTACTTCCGGGAACTTCGCAATCCGCTCTGCGATTGAATCGTAGCCTGTCCTTGAGCGCAGGGCGACCTTTAATTCGATGATGGCATAAACATATTCTTCGCCAGCCTTCTCCCAATCTATGACTGTCTTATATTTCCTAATTATCCCCTTTTTTTCCATCTCTTTGATTTTTGAGGCGACGGCTGCTTCTGTGCTTCCTGTCATGGCTGCAATTTCTTTAAGCGCTATTCTGGGATTGCTTTCCAGTATCTCGAGTATTTCTTTCATTGTCGTGCCTCGCCGTTTTCCTATGCTTTATGGGTTAATAGGTTTTGCGTTGTTTTTAAGGGGGGGAAATTATAAACGCGGATATCGAGAAGAATTTAAAAGGAGTATCGAGCAAGCGGTTGAGAGAGGATTGTCGCCACTTAAGGGAATGATGCGGTGTGAGCATATGTGGGCGCCGAGGCGTTTACTTCTATGGTGGTTCTCTTGTTTTTCCTGTGGATTTATTGTCACACCTTACTGATTATGAAATCAATAGTGCTAGAATCGCAACTTCCCCCGGAACAGACAGTAATAGTGTAGGTAGCCGTGAAGGATTTTCCGTTGAAAGCTGAATATCGTACCCTGCAGGAAGATCCTGAACCACCACATTGACTTGCTGCCTGATTAAGAGCCGTTGTTAAGTCTTTCGAAAATTCGTAAATATCGATATTAGAGATGGTACCAAGATAGTTATCAGTACATCCATATCCTGGGAAGCACATTCTCATAGTTAGCGAGTATGTCCCTGTAGGCAGGTTGGTTGGAAAACCTTGGGGCAGGTTTGATGGTGGTTGGTACGTAGGCTGCGGTGTGGTATAACGAGGAGTAATGATAGTCGGTTGGGGGGTAGTGGTGGTGTCCTCAACAAAAACAGTTGTTTGTTTACAGGAAGATCTTCCCCCTAAATCTATTACACATACACCGAATTTAGATTCGTCTTCTTTTTTAGGGGTGCCCACTAAATTACCTCGACTATTAACAATCATCCCAAGTGGAGGAGTACCTGACATAAAAGTATCTGATTTATAATAATATGGTGGATCACCTCCCGATACCTGAGCAATTAATGGTATGGAGCAATATTTACCGACCGAACATTTCCCTGATTTCAGTGTCAATGTTGGTGGGGGGATATCAATTGTAATTCGAAGCTCCAGATCCTGCTTCTGCCCGGCTGAATCCGTTACTGTAACTGTAAAAGGAGGCGTGATCTTCAAGGTTGTCCCAGTCAGGACAGGAGCAGTTCCGGAAATGACGCCGTTCTTTGCCAGCGATAATCCAAAAGGCAGGCTTGATCCAGCTTTGACTGTCCAATTATATTGGCGCGTTCCACCTCTCGCTTCAAGCGCTGGGGCAAGGTAGTACTGACCTGACATTGCTGCCGGGAGAACAGTGGTAGTAGTATAAAAAAGGCTGGCGCCATTTATACCCACAGGCACGGCATGGAGAGGGATGCTCACCGCCGCTATTTTGACCTTATTGCTCGGGGAAGCCATGTAATTATTAATAGCTGACTGGACATCAGCAGTCCCGGTCGATGCGGCCATTGTGACGGAACCGCCTGAAAGGGTCTTTATTTCAATTGGAGAATCCCCCATTTTCCCGTCTAGGAATCCGTCTGTCATATCATCTGCCAGCGCAGCTGAAAGGTCTATGGCTCTGACGCCCATGGTCTTAGCCTGCTGATCTATCCCGGCAAGGACAAGCCCATATGTCCTTCGTTCCATTAAGGCTTCAGCCACTTCATCTTGATTGCTAGGATTAACAGGTGTCCATCCACGGATATCGTCCAGGTTATACTGTTGTTCCACCCCGATATTGGCTGCGGATATTGCAGTATCAAGGGGCACTCCATCTTTCGCCTGGGCTAATGCTCGGGCAGCGGCCATGTGAGTAAGGGGCGAAACTTCAATCTTAGTAGTTTCGGTAGTGTAGATATTGAAAACCGCTGATAACTTATCCGAGTCCGAAAGGGTTACATTTGTCCCTCTTGCTTTGTCCACATAAGAACCACCCGATAACTCCACCAGAAGTGAAGTGCCCTGTTCTGGAGACAGCTTAACATAATAAAAACCATCATTGTCCGTAGTAGTGGTTCCCAGTAGGGTGTCCTTTGAGCCATCCGGTGCCAGGGAATAGAAATTCGTAGTCGCCCCGATCATAGGGCTGTAACCACCATACAATGTCTCTTCTCGTATCGGAACCTTGGCCTCATCACTTTTGATCGCAGTTTCAGCTTTTTCCGTACAACCTGAAAAAATCACGAATGCTATGATTAAAAGAGCTATTATATTTTTCATTTACCCACCCATTTTAATTCCTGAATTCAGGAATGCTTATGATTACGATAATACCCCAAATGTTTAATATACCTAATAGAATATAAAGATTCGCTAGAATTGAAAGCTGAATCCATAAGGCAATAGGCGCCACCGAGGCAGCGGTGCATTTAAACGCTGAAATTGGTTATTCATTTAATATTGATTCTGGCTTTGTCCCCTACATTTATTTTATGCCTTTCTGTATATCCTCCATTTACCTCAAGTGTATACTTTGAACTGGATTCAGGACCAAAGAGGGGACATGTAGGTACATTGCAGGGCCGGGCGTTTTTTTCGATATAGATTATTTTTCCGTTCTCATCAAGCCATATTATATCAAGAGGGATAAGTGTGTTTTTCATCCAGAACTTATAGATGCCTTCTTTATCAAATATGAAGAGCATGCCCATGTTTTCAGGAAGACTTTCACGGTTCATCAATCCTATTTTCCTTTCTTCCGGAGTTGTTGCAAGCTCGGTATTAATGCATGAACCCTCAAAACAGACAGTATCGTCGCTCTTTTTCGGTGGGGATATCATGAAAAATATTAATGCCGCGAGCAGTATTGCAAATATAATGAGGATTTTACTCATAACATCACCTGAGTCAAATTTGCCAATATAACCAGTATTTTGCCATATTAGAATATTCTATGGCAAAATGAAAGATTTAAGTTTCTGTAAATGAACGTTATATGAAATAAATGAGTATAAAATATGAGTGGTTCAAGAGACGAATTTAAAATAAATATTTTGAGAGATATAGCACTATACGAATGTATATGCAGGGATTGTGGAAATAGTTTAAAGGATTGCCGGTAGATTATATTGAATGTCCTGCCTGTCATTCTTCGAATATATCTAAAAAATAATACCCGGAAAAACGGCTTTATAATATACACGTCATCAGGAGCATGATAAAGTATGGGAGATAAAAAGTTACTATGCATAGATTGCAACAAAGGTTTCGTTTTCACAGAAGCTGAACAACAATTCTTTGAAGAAAAGGGATACAGTGAGCCAATCAGGTGCAAGGACTGCCGGATTAAAAGAAAGTCTGAAAAAAGAACCGGTGGCTTTAAAAATTCATAACTAAGGCGCTGGCTCTTCCCCTTCAATTATGAGTTCTCTTTCTGATATTCAAGATACGAATACACAACCGTATAAATGGAGACCATAATCACAGGAACAACAATAACCAATATTGCATAGCTCTCAAAAAATATTGCAAAAAGAGCCAATATTCCTGCAAGCTTGAACAACTTGCCGCCAATTTTATGGGTTTTATCCCATACCTTATCACTACTCAGTGTCCAGGGTGTTCTTATTCCGATAAACCAGTTCCTTTTTGCATTTTCGATTAAGATTCCGGAATAATAAAATAATAGTGCAAACGCAGGTGATAAAAAAGTAATAATATTGAATGTATATCCCAAGTTCCAGAAAATTGTCAGGAGGTGCAGATAAAACAGGAAAACCATTATCAAGACCACGAATCCATCATAATATTTTCTGAACTCCTGTATATTGGATTTTAACGGGTCTATCCTGGGTATTAAGATAAAGAGCAATAACAATCCCACTGAAATAACCGGCATGAGAAATAATCCCCAGAACTTTGACATATAACCATTAACTTGGCCTTCTGCGTTCCAGTGAGATGCCACTTTTTCTGGCATTTGAGGATAATAATAGATGCTAACAGCGAAGGATAGAATGATTATTCCAAAGATGATTAATTCACTTTTTCTCATGTTCATGAATATTCACTAATGTTTTATTAATACCCTGTTGTTATGAAAGCTGGACATGAACGAAAAAATAAAGTATATTGTAGAGGATTTCGATATGGTCAGGAAGCCAAATTAAATGGCTTCCTTTCCTCGTTCACCTGTACTTACAAAAATCCTGCAGTCTCCATTCTGTCCTGTTCCAGCAGATTTGGTTATCGCCGTTACTGCTGTCTCAAGGTCTTTGTCGTTCACTATTATATCCAGCTTGAGCCTGGGATCCACACCGCGCCCCTTTACTTCTGCCATAGTCATTTCCACGAAACCTTTTTCTTCAAGCGCTTTACGGACGTCATCAAGCTTTTCAGGTCTTATTGTTGCCTCAATTTTCTTATCCTGCACACCCCACGAATAAGCCTTCTCTGCATGCTGAGATATGTCTAAACCTACGGATTCCTCTTTATCTGTGACCCGCAATCCTATGGTTGCATCGATAATCTTTGCAAGTACAAAGGTCATAACGAAAGCGTAAATCCACGTAGCTGCGACTGCAGTTAGCTGTATCGTAAATTGCCCCTGGTTGCCGTAGAACCAGCCATTTGCACCTGCAGAATTTACAGCAACGGTTGCGAATATTCCTGTGGCTATTGCACCCCAGGTTCCACCCAGCGCGTGGCAAGCCCAGACGTCCAGGGAATCATCAACACTCTGCTTACTCCTGAAAAGCATTGCATAGTAACTGATAGCCGCTGCAACCACTCCTATTACTATCGCTGCCATCGGCGTAACGAAACCCGAGGCAGGCGTGATTGCTACCAGGCCCACAACACCACCGGTAGCCGCACCCAGAACACTCGGTCTCTTATGGTACCAGCTAAGAAGTATCCACATTAACGCTGCCGCCGCTGCTGCTGTGTTGGTTACCACAAAGGCGCTTGTTGCAAGTCCATTGCTTGCGACGGCGCTACCTCCATTAAACCCGAACCAGCCGAACCACAGGAGTGCAGCGCCAAGAATAACCATTGGTATGTTGTGCGGCTCCATCGCCTGCTTTCTATAGCCCTTGCGTGAGCCTATAACGAAAGCGATTGCAAGAGCTGAAACGCCTGAGCTGATATGCACAACCGTGCCTCCTGCAAAATCAAGCACACCCAATTTGTGGAGCCAGCCTCCTGCACCCCATACCCAGTGGGCAATTGGATCGTACACAAGAGTCGACCAGAGGAGGGAGAACACAAGGAAGGCTTTGAACTTTATGCGCTCAACAAATGCACCTGAAATAAGAGCTACTGTAATTATTGCAAACATTGCCTGGAATATCATATATGCAAGCGCGGGAATGGTGGCTGCGTAGTCAGCATTAGGCGTCTGGCCTACGTCATTGAGTCCTAGCCATTCAAGACTGCCAATCACACCATGAAAGTCAGGACCGAAGGCAAGGCTGTAACCAAATAACACCCACTGAACGCTTATCAATGCAAGTATTGCAAAGCTGAACATTATGGTTGAGAGTGCATTTTTCTTTCGCACCATGCCGCCGTAGAACAAGCCCAGGGCAGGTGTCATTATCATCACGAGCGCTGAACTCGCGAGAACCCATGCAGTGTCGCCACTATCTACTTTGGGTTCTTGGGCTGCGTAGGCGGCATTGGCAAATATAACGAGAAACAGCGCTGCGAGCAGTATATGCCTAAAGCGCATTATCGGCCATTGTATATTTTTTATGTTCATATTTCCTCCACTACTTTATTATAAGCATTGAACAGATGATTATTTAAAGATTTTCAGCGGGCTTCCAGCCATGTTGAAATGGTGCGTTTGCTGATTTTGTTGTTTCCTGAAACCTTTTCCAAAGCTTTTTATTGATATACCCTATCTTGTAGGGGATATGAGGGCGGTCATTCCATTCAAGAAAAACAACGCCAAATCAAGATTAAATAGCCTGCTTTCCGAAAAAGAGCGCGAGGGGCTTGCAATGGCAATGCTAAACGACGTCGCGGAAGCTTTGCTCTCCTCCGGATGCTTTTCTGTAGTTGATATTTTATCCACCGCTGTCGTTGAAGTTAATGGGGCAAATCTGGTTCTGACTGATAAAGGTTTGAACGAAGCCCTGAACGAATACCTGCAAAAAATGTCAGCCCATTCCATAAACGAGCCTGTTTTGATAATAATGGCTGATATCCCGCTTGTTTCGATAAAGAACATCCGGGATATAGCGGATACTTATTCAGACCTTGTAATTGTTCCAGGGAGAATGGGCGGCACTAATGCCCTGTTCATCCGCGAACCTTCCACCTTCCATGTTGATTATTACGGCGGGAGTTTCTTAAAACATGTGGATATCGCATCAAAAAACGGGCTCAATGTCCTGGTTTTTGACTCTTTTAACCTCAGCACCGATATCGATGAGGTCGCTGACCTTGCTGAGGTTTTGCTTCACGGGAAAGGGCACGCGCTGCGTTATCTAAAAAACCTGGGGTTTGGTATCATGGAAAATAATGGACGCGTCGGAGTGAAACGGGGAGAATCCAGTTAGAATAATAAACCAGTCTCGGATTCCAAAGATAAAGATAAATGGCACAAAGTATAATATCTCTCATTATAAGGTAGAATAACAATTATGCAGCTTGAAAATCTAAGACACGGCACAGAACTCATAAAGCGCGGTTTTGCAAAGATGCAAAAAGGCGGGGTAATCATGGATGTCACAACGCCAGAGGAAGCACAGATTGCGGAAAAAGCCGGCGCGGTGGCTGTGATGGCGCTTCACCAGGTACCTGCCGACATCAGGAAAGCAGGCGGGGTCGCAAGAATGGCAGACCCGCAGGTGATTGCGGCTATAATTGATTCTGTTACAATACCGGTAATGGCAAAAGCGCGCATCGGGCATTTTGTCGAGGCTGAAATCCTCGAGACGCTTGGCGTTGACATGGTGGATGAGTCCGAGGTGCTGACGCCTGCGGATGAGAGCTTCCACATTGACAAGACCGGATTCACCATACCTTTTGTATGCGGCGCAAGGGACTTAGGCGAGGCGCTTCGCAGGATAAACGAGGGCGCCGCCATGATAAGGACAAAGGGAGAAGCCGGCACGGGAGACGTGAAAGAGGCTGTTAGGCACATGCGCTCTATCATGGGCGCAATAAGGGAGCTGAAGGGCAAGGGTTCAGAGGAACTTATCGCTGTGGCGCGCAAGATTGAGGCCCCGATTGAGCTTGTTAAAGAAACCGCCAAATTGCAGCGGCTTCCTGTGGTGAACTTTGCCGCCGGCGGAATTGCCACGCCTGCTGATGCGGCATTGATGATGCGCCTTGGTGCTGATGGGGTTTTTGTGGGTTCTGGGATATTCAAGGCCGAGAACCCGGAAAAGATGGCTTCAGCTATTGTCGAGGCTGTGAATAATTACGATAATCCTTCTGTGCTTGCAGAGGTTTCAAAAGGTCTTGGCGGTGCCATGAAAGGCATCGATATAAGAAGCCTCACGGAGAAGGAAGTGCTCCAGGCGCGCGGCTGGTAGCACCTGTCCACAAGAAGCCGGAAAAATATATTCACAAGCCCGATTATTAACTATCCTGAGGATATATAATTGGAACCCATTATTGAGGTCAGGAATCTCACAAAGACATTCGTGTCAAGAAGAGCGAAAGTAATAGCTGTAGATGACATAAGTTTTGAAGTAAACAACGGTGAGATTTTCGGCATGATAGGACCGAACGGGGCAGGCAAATCCACCGCATTTGCCATGATGACAACTTTGATAAAACCTACAAGCGGCAGCATAAAAGTTGCAGGTTTTGATGTTGAAAAGGAGGATGACAGGATAAGGGCAATCATAGGTATAGTCCCCCAGAAGCTCAGCCTTTACCCCGACCTCACGGCGCGTGAGAACCTGGAGCTTATGGGCAACCTCTATGATGTGCCTAAAAAGGTCAGGGAAGAAAGGATTGGGTACTACCTGAAACTGGTCAATCTGGAAACTCATGCAGACCGCCTTACGGGCGGCTTTTCAGGCGGCATGAAGCAGCGCCTTTCCGTGATAAGCGCGGTGATACATGACCCGCAGATAATTTTCTGGGATGAGCCAACGACCGGACTTGACCCGCAGACCAGGCAGGCAATATGGAAACTTGCACGGAAATTTAATTCAGAAGGAAAAACTCTTATTTTCACAACCCATTATATGGATGAGGCGGATAAACTCTGCGACAGGGTGGCGGTAATGAATGCAGGTAAACTGCTGGCTTTAGACAATCCTGAAAACCTGAAGAAGGCTTCAAACAGCACGAGTCTTGAAGAAGTTTTCATTCACCTGACAGGCGAGGAGATACGTGATTGAAATGAATTTAAAAAATGAACTCAGGAAATCCTGGATAATTATGATCAAGGAGTTCAGGCAGATCCTCAGGAAAAAAGCATTCATGATCCCGATGTTCATGTTCCCGATAGTTATGATCGTCTTTTTCGGCTATGGCATGGGCGGCTCGATCAAAAATGCCGACATTCTCGTTATCAATGATGACACAGGTACAGCCTCAAGTTCCCTTGTCCAGGAAATCGGAAGCTTCATCCCGAAATATGGCGATGTCAAAATGTTCTCGATAACTTACACGAAGGATATGGGGCAATCCGAAGCTGAAGGGGAAATAAACGCCGGCACGTATAAAGCCGTCCTGATAATTCCGCCCGATTATAGCGAGCGTGTGGCAAAAAATGAGAGCGTGACCCT